>JBGPEQ010000322.1:0-5311 GCA_041482855.1 Dongiaceae bacterium
CTATTTCGCCGGCAACATGCATTGGCTGGTACGTTTTGAGGGGGCGACTCTGCGCATCGCGCTACGTGGGCCCGTCCAGAGCTACCTTGAGCGCCTGGATCATCTGTTGAAGGACGGGCGGATCCGTCGTGTCGACCATGGGTGACGACGCCACGCTGCTCGCGGCTCTGCAGTATGCGGACAGCTTTTTCCCGAGCGGCGGTACGGCGTTCTCCTGGGGCCTGGAGGCGCTGTGCGCGGACCGGCAGGTGACGTCGGCCGACGATGTGCGCCGCTTCCTGGAGGGTCAATTGGGCCAACGCTGGGCGACCTGCGACCGTCTATTCCTGGTTGCCGCCCACCGCGCCAGCAAGGACCTGGATGCAGTCGCGGCGCTCGATCGCATTCTGGAGGCAATGACGCTGCCGCGCGAACTGCGCGAGGGCGCGTCGCGCGCCGGCGGCGCGCTGCTCGGCGTTCACGAGCGGCTGGGCACGGCCGGCGCGCGGGAGTACCGCGGGCGCGTGCGCGCGGGAGAGGCGCCCGGCCATCTGCCGGTGGTGCAGGGCCTGCTGCTCGCCGGCGTAGGCCTGGATGAGCGCGTCGCATCGACCGTATCGGCGCACGCGCTGTCGGTCGGCGTCGTGAGCGCAGCACTGCGTCTGAGCGTCATCACTCACGTCGATGCGCAGCGTATCCTCACGGCCATTCGCGGACTCCTGGCTGATTTGCTTGCCGAGCCGGCGGCCGATGTCACACAAGCCTTTGTCTACGCGCCGGCGACCGATGTGGCGGCGATGCGTCACGAGAGTCAGACTGCCCGTCTGTTCGCGAACTAAGGAGCCGCCGATCGTGTTGACGGAAGGACTCGCCCCAAAAGCCAAGAGATCCCATCCCGGCGCCGCCCGCGTCGGCGTCGGCGGGCCGGTCGGCTCGGGCAAGACCGCGCTGCTGGAGCAGCTCATCCCGCGCTTCATCAAGCGCGGCACCAGCATCGCCGTAGTGACCAACGACCTCGTCACCAAGGAGGATGCCGAGCGCATCAAGCGGAGCGGACTGATCGCACCCGAGCGCGTCATGGCGGTGGAGACCGGCGCCTGTCCGCACACTGCCATCCGCGAGGATCCCACCCTCAACATCCAGGCCGCCGACCTGCTCGACGACCGCTTCAAGCCGCTCGACCTGATCCTGATCGAAAGCGGTGGCGACAACCTGGCTTCGACCTTTTCACTCGACCTCGTGGACTACTGGCTGTTCGTCATCGACGTGGCCGGCGGCGGCGACATTCCGCGCAAACGCGGGCCGGGCGTGCTGCTGTGCGACCTGCTGATCATCAACAAGACCGACCTCGCGCCTTATGTGCGCGTCGACTTGGATCGTATGCTTGCCGAGGCGAAGCTCACGCGCAGCGGCAAGCCGATCCTGCTCACCAACTGCGCCACCGGCGAGGGCGTCGATGCGGTCGTCGACCAGCTCTCGCGCGACGTATTGTTCGATCGCTAGCCATGCCGGACGGCGCAACGAAGGTCGTATCGATCGAAGACGCGGAAGCCCGCGGCCGCCTGGAGATCGCCTTCGCGCGCGCCCCGGGCGGACGCACCTACCTCCGCCGCCAATATGCCAGCTATCCCTATCACGTGTGTCGGCCCCTGACCTTCGAGGGCGATCCCGCGGGTATGGCGACCATCTACTTGCAATCTTGCGCCGGCGGCATCTTCCGCGACGATCGTCTGCGCGAGCATATCGTGGCCGAGGAAGGAACCGCGGCCCATGTGACCACCCAGGCCTCGACGATCGTCCACAGCATGGACCGCGGCAATGCGCGACAGGAGGTGCTGATCGAAGCGGCGGCCGGCAGTTTCGTCGAGGTCCTGCCCGATCCCTTCATTCTGTTCCCGCAGTCCCGTTTCGCCAGCGATGTCCGCATTCGCGCGCATGAGACGGCGACCGTGGTCGTCGCCGACTCCTTCATCTGCCATGATCCCGCCGGCGTCGGCGCCATGTTCAACCGGTTCGACGGCGACCTGCGCGTGGAAGATCTGCAGGGGCGCCTGCTCATGCTCGATCGCTTCCGGACCACCGGCGCGATGGTCGTCGGCCGGCGTCCCGGGATCACCGGCGCCTTCGCCGCCCAAGGCGGCCTGTTCGTGATTCAGCCTCAGCGCGCGGCGGGTGACTTGGTGGACGCGTTGCGCAACGCCACTGCTGACATCGCCCACATCTATGCTGGCGCCTCCGAGCTGCCGAATGGCTGCGGGGCGTGGCTGCGCGTCATGGCCGCAGACGGCGTCGCCCTGCGCGCGGCGATGATGGCGGCTTGGCAGGCCGTGCGTCAGACCTTGAGGGGTCAGACGCCGGCGCCGCGAAGGAAGTAGCAACGGTACGCCGCCGGATCGTCATGGACCTCACCTCGATCGAGCGGCTCGTTGCCGTCCACGGCCTGCATCTGCGCGGCGGCTTCCACCCGACGGCGGAAGACGGCGTACCGCCATTGGCCGATGGGCGGACGTCGGCGACGCTCATGCTCATCGGAAATGTCGGATCGAGTCTCTGGCCCGAATTTTCCAGCTCCGTGGAAGCCGATGACGGCGCGCCCGATCCGCTCAACCGATGGACGCGGCGCGTGGTCGGCGGCATCGCGCACGAGGTCGGCGCCATGCCGCTCTTCCCTTTCGGCGGGCCGCCTTATTTGCCGTTCCAGCGCTGGGCCATGCGGGCGGAGGCGGTGGCGCCGTCGCCGCTCGGCATCCTCATTCATCCGGACTACGGGCTCTGGCATGCCTATCGCGGCGCGCTCGCCTTTGCCGAGCGGCTGCCGCTGCCCGCGCGGGTAGAGCGGCCGCGACCCTGCGACAGTTGCCCGGACCGGCCCTGCCTCGGCGCTTGCCCGGTCGGCGCTTTCAGTGGACGCGGCTACGACGTGCCGGCCTGCATCGGCCATATCGGCAGCGGGGCGGGCGGCTCCTGCATGGACAGCGGTTGCCTCGCCCGCCGCGCCTGCCCGGTCGGCCCGGCCTATGGCTATCGCGAAGCCCAGGCCCGGTTTCACATGGCCGCCTTCCTGGCTGCTCATGGCGATGGTTAGTCTCACGGTCACGATCTATTTACATTATATTTCCGAATAATACTTTAGCATCCGTAGTAATACATAGCGCTCTGCCTCAGTTCTCTAAGTACTTCAAACTCCGATCTGTCCAATCCGGCGCGGGAGGCAGCAGGATCATAAACAGCGGCCCGATCTCGGACGCGGAGATCGCCGAGGCGGCTGCGGCGGCCCCGGCGGTTTTCGCGGAATGCGTATTGCCAAAAAAATCAGCAGGTTAGCGGACGCCCTCGGCGCCGGCAGATGTCCCGCGGACAGGTCCAAGGCGCACCAAATATCCACCCATTCGACCCATCGAAGGTGTGCGTCGCGTCGCAAGCACGTTTGGGGACGACTGCGTGCGACTATGTGACGGTGCTATTGCGCGCTTGATCAGGCGCGAGACTTGAGGGGCTTGTGCTTGATTGACATAAGCGGTCTGCTGGCGGAATCATTGTCATAAATAAAAGACGTAAAGCATGTGGGAGAACAGCCGTGGCCCTAGAACGTGCGCCGCGTGTCGGACAGGCACCGGGAACACGAACGCTCGATGAACTCAAGAGGTACGACCCGCCTCGCGCCTCAGTCCTGCGCGTGTATACGGTCGGCAAGCGGCCAGGCGGCCAAGTGGAAAGTCTCGCGGATGTCGCGAAAGCGGCTAGGCTCGATTTCTGGGCCTATATCGACTACGTGTTCCCCGGCTGCGAGAAGCGGCCGGAATGCGTCAATTGGTACCTTCACTATCGGCATAACTGTTCAGATACGCACGACCACAAGAATCGGATCTTCAAGGGTGGCGAACAGCTGCCATTGCCGAAGTCAGAGGCCAAACCGCTCGATCCGCCGCCGCCTTCGCCGCGTCCAGGTTTCTACAACCGACACGCCGCGGCGAGCTACGCCCTGCGCTACGCGCAGACGCCTAACCAAGATTTTCCGCCCTATAACAACGATTGCACGAGCTTCGTGTCGCAATGCCTGCATGTTGGCGGTTGGCCGATGGTGGGCGGGACCGCCTGGGACTACAACAACAATAGCGCCTGGTGGTATGGCAAGCTTCAGCCGCCGGATTACGAGGGCGGCGCCAGCGACGCCGTCGACAGGTTTGAGGATATCTTCCGCGATCCGCTGCCCAAGACTGAGCGCTATCGGGGAAGCCAGACGTGGGCCGGCGCCGACCACTTCGCGAGGTTCCTCAAAGGGTCTCATCGCGCGTTCGAGATGAATGGCCCGGAACATCTGGAACCAGGTGACGTCATCCAGCTGCGCTTCAAGGGGACCAAGGAATTCCACCACACCATGATCGTGGTCGAACGCAATGGCGCCGACCTGCGCTACGCACAGCACTCAGACAACAAGCTCGATTCGTATCAGAACCGCCTCCTGAAAGTGGTGACAGACGCCGACGAGATCGTGCATTGGAAACTCAAAGACCAGATGGTGGTGTTCTAGCTGCCTCGCAGCGCGCATCGGGCACTGAATGCCACGGACCTGAAGCGCTCGATGCGTTGAAGAGAGTAACGCCCCGCAGGGAAAGTGGCGATCTGAGCGACCGGGGGACCAGCCCGCCATAGTCTCGCGTTGCAACTGCCTGATTGGCCGCTCGGAACGTCCCGGCAATTTGAGGCCAAAGCCCTATTACGCCTCACAAATCCGCACAGGTGTAATCCAGGGGGTAACGATCGGTTTACCTTTCTTCCCGTATCATGAAGACTGACGGTGACAATGCCTTCGGGGCACACGGGTTCGCATGAGTCGTCTGGGAGACCCGCGATGAGCGGGACCATTCTGTTTGTGACCCACAGCGAGTGGCGTGAGGCGCGCGTGGCGCCCATGCTGCAAGCCAGGGGATATGCGGTCGAGCGGTGCTGCCCGGCCCGGGGCGATCGACTGCCCGAGAACACCGGGGCCTACGCCGGCACAATCGTCTTCGGCGGCGCCCAGAGTGCCAACGACGGTCCGACCACACCCTACATACAGCATGAGATCGATTGGATCGGCGACTATGTCGCCGGCGGCGGCCGCTATCTCGGCATCTGCCTCGGCGGACAGTTGCTGGCCCGGGCGTTCGGCGCGCGCGTCGCGCATCATCCCACTGGCGCCAACGAGATCGGGTACTATCCGCTGCGACCGACCACGGCCGGGCGCGCGCACTTCCCCGATCAGCTTCACGTCTATCATTGGCACCAGGAAGGATTCGAACTGCCCGATCGGGCCGAACTGCTGGCGGCCGGCGATGCCTTTCCGAACCAG
>JBGPEQ010000323.1:0-5301 GCA_041482855.1 Dongiaceae bacterium
AGCTTTGCCGCCTTCGCCTTGAAATCGTCGAAGTTGTCCCAGATTTCCTTCTTGGCGGCGGTCTTGGCGATGTTGTCGTCGATGCTGGTGCCCGACGGGAAGAGGCTTGGGATCTTGCCGGCCGCATCCTTGATCGCCGCGGCGCCCTTGGCGACGTCGTCTGCCGTCCCGATGCCCGACTCGACGAAATCGGCGATCGCCTTCGCCGCCGCGCCGTTGCCCTTCATCAGTTTCTGGCGTTCGGCGATCGCATCGGCCGGACTGAGATCGGCTAGCTGAACGCTCGTCTGATCGCCGGCCGCGACGATGGCGTATCCGGTCATGCCGATGGATGCGGCGGCGACCGCAAGGCCGGCGATGACAATCATCTTGGACTTGGAATTCATTCGTTCCCTCTCCCGTGTGTTGTGACACCAAACGCGCGCACCGATCACGCCAAGGCGGCGTCACCATGGCCGGAAACTGCCTCTCAGTACCCTGCGAACCCCACGACCGCGGAATTGAACTTCGAGCATTGACATAGCATGTCCGACAGTTAAGAACACCGCACGGGCGGTGTTTATTTCATGGCATCGATTGCTTCGGTTTGCGTCTATTGCGGATCATCGCTCGGCGCGAATCCGCGCCACGCCGAGGCGGCGCGGCAACTGGGCGCCCACCTCGCAAGGCACGGCATTCGCTTAGTCTATGGCGGCGGCCGAATCGGCCTGATGGGCCAGGTCGCCGATGCGGTGCTGGCCGGCGGCGGCCAGGTGACCGGCGTGATTCCCGAACATCTGCAGGTCCAGGAGAAGGGCCATCACGGCGTTACCGAGCTGCATGTCGTCGCCAGCATGCATGAACGCAAGAACCTGATGTTCGAGTTGTCCGACGCCTTCGTCATCCTGCCCGGCGGCTTCGGCACGCTCGACGAGGCGTTCGAGATGCTGACCTGGCGGCAGTTGCAGCTGCATGACAAGCCGATCCTGTTTCTCAACATCGACGACTATTGGACGCCGTTCGCCAAGCTGGTCGACCAATTCATCGCCGAGGGATTCGCCCGCGAGAGCAGCCGCCGGCTGTTTACCATGGTCGACGCGGTAGAGGACGTCATTCCGACGCTACTGCGGCAGCCGGCGCCGGCAGTTCCCGACGCCGTTGAGCGGCTGTAGAGGGCGTTCGTGATCGTTCGATACACCCAATTCTCGTTGTCATGCCGGCGAAAGCCGGCATCCATGGTCACAGGCCGGTGTCTATGGATGCCCTGAGTTCACGCCACAAGTGCAACACCCTGCTAGGGTGGTGTTACGATGGGGAGCTACTTATGAACAGCTCAGTGCTGCTGAGCGTAAGACGATTGGCCGGCTGCGCGCAGCCGGCCAATCGGTTCGTGCGATCGCGAGGACGCTGGTCCGCAATCCCAGCACGATCAGCCGGGAACTGCAGCGCAACAGTCGGCAGACGCGACACTGGCCTGGCGGCCGTTTCGATGGTGCGCGGGCACAGGCGCTGACCGAGCGACGGCGACGCTGGGGCGCGCGATCGCGGAACAGGTTCGAGGTGTCCTTGGCGAGGCGGACGGTTTCGTTCCCTCCAGCCCGCAACCGGCGAACGAGCGCGCCCACCTTCTCCTTATGTGTCTGCATGATTCTCTTGTGCGATCGCGACGCCCGCTCCTATTGACGATGATGCCGGCAATTGCGAGGATCGCCAATCATCATGTTCCGCCGGGCATTCTCCGCCATCATTGGGTATTTCGTCAGCCGCTGCCCGAAATATCGGGTGCGCGTGACCTATGCCGACGGCAGCCGCCGCAGCTTCTACGATGGCGACGGCGAGCCCGATATCCACATCGTCTTCAAGACGGCACGGGCGGAGCGCCGCGCAGTGTTGCAGTTCTATCAGGGCCTGGTCGAGGCCTATATCGACGAAGAGGTCGATTTCATCGGCGACCAGCCCTTCCGCAAGCTGGTGGAAATCGGCGACGTCATCCTCGAGAATCCAACGGGTCGGCGCAGCTGGACCGCAGCGCTGTTCGGCAAGAATCCGATCGTGTGGGTCAAGCAGGTGTTGCAGGAGGCGCGCCAGGACAACCGCAGCTCCGCGACGGCCAAGCAGAACGCCATCGCGCACTACGGGCACGCGGCGGAATTCTATGAGGTCCTGCTGGGCGACACGGTCGGCTATTCCGAAGGCTATTGGCCTGAAGGCACCGAGACGCTCAACCAGGCCAAGCACAACTTCTATGACTACATCGCCCGCAAGCTGCACATCGAGCCCGGCCACAAGGTGGTCGAGGTCGGCTCCGGCTGGGGCTACCTGCCGATCCTGCTGGCGCGCGACTATGGCGCCCACGTCACCGTCTACAACCCGATCCCCCGCCAAAACGAGTACATGCGCCAGCGCTTCGCCCGCCACGGGCTCGGCGAGGCCATCCGCATCGTCGAGAAGGACCATCGCGATCTCACGCAGGAACCGAACACCTATGACCGCTACGTCTCGATCGGCGTCTACGAGCATGCCGGGCGGAGCAACTATCGGGACTGGCTCGACAGCATCGCCGCGACGCTGAAGCCGAACTGTCTCGGGGTGATCTCGACGACGGCCAAGATGCGCCGCGAAATGACCGACTACCTGACCCTCAAATACGTGTTCCCCGGCGGCAACGTCCCGAGCCTGCCGCACACGCTCGCCGCGATGCGCGACTGCGGCCTGACCACGCTGGATGTCGAAAACCTCTGGCCGCACTACGCGCGGACGGCGCACTGCTGGCTCGACCGGCTGGACCGCGAATGGCCGAGCATCCAGAAGATCGATCCGGCGTTCTTCAGCGAACGGTTCCGGCGCATTTGGACGATGTACCTGTCTGGCATCTCGAACACGTTCCGCGCCAACCTGGAGCTCGTGCACATCGTCTTCATGAAGGGGCGCGACGAGAAGGCCTATCCCTGGAACCGCGACTACATGTATCGGGATTGGCGCGTGAAGAGCGAGGCCGAGATTGACTTCTTCAAATAGCAGCGCCGGGCCTAGGGGCCCGGCGCCGCCATTGGCCATCACTCCACGACGACGAGCACACCGGACATCCCGTCATGTCCATCGCCGCAGAAGTGATCGCAGGCGAAGATGAAGCGCCCGACCTTGTCGGGGACGAAGGTGATGCTCGTGCTCACCCACGGCTCGATGGTGGCCCGCACATGGAAGTCCGGGAGATTGAAGCCGTGCACGCGATCGATCGACATCAGCTCGAGCGTGACGGGAACGCCCTTCTTGACCACGATCTCCGCCGGCGAGTAGGCGAACATGTGCGCCTTGATGTGGATCACCTGGGTCTGCTCGGCGTGAGCGAAACCGGGAACCGCAGCAAGGAGGGAGACGACTAAAAGGCGGCACAAAACAAGTCGCATCACGCTTCACGCCTTCACGACCGGCAGTTCGTCGAGCTTGAAGCTGGGTTTGCCGACATCGGCGTCGATGTCGCGGAAGCCGAGGCCCTTGTAGGGCGCGGCCGGATCCCAGGCGATCGGCGCTTTCTTCGGCACCGAGCCGGGGGCCGGCAGCGGGAACATCAGCCCCTTCGCCGCGTGATGGGCGATGTTGCCGGTCATCTCGTGGTGTTCCTGATGGATGTGGCCGTAGAACACGGTGACATGGGGGAACGGCTGCAGGGCGTCGATCACGGCGGCGCCGTCGCGGGTCGCCCAATCCCACTGCGGATAGAGATCGAAGAGCGGCCGGTGAGTGAGCACGACGATCGGCGTCTCCGGCTCGATCTGCTTGAGATCGGCCTTCAGCCAGGCGATCTGGGCCTCGCCGACGGTGGCTTGGGGGTCGGAGACATTGTCGAGCGCGATGAAGTGCACGCCTTTGTGATCGAAGGTGTAGTGGGTCTCGCCGAAGAACTGCTGGTAGGCTTCGCCGGCGTCGAGGGCGGCATCGTGCTCGCCCGGAAGGAAGCGTACGGTCTTGACCTTCAGCCCGGAGGCGATGTCGCGAAACTCGTCGAGCCGGGTGCGGCGCACCTTAGGATCGTCGGTCGTATGCGTGAGGTCGCCCGTGAAGACCACGAAGTCCGGCTGCTGGTCGAGAGCGTTGACGGCGGCGACGGCCTTCTTGAGGGTGCCGGCGGAATCCGGATTGATCTTGGGATTGCCGAAGCCCCAGTGTGTGTCCGACAACTGAACGAAATGAAATTCGCCGGCGGCAGCGCCGGCCAAACCCGGCCAGCCCGCAAGCGCGGAAGCGAACACGACGCCGCCGAGGCCCGTCAGCTTGAGGAAGTCCCTCCTGTCAATGCCGTTGTCCATATTCGGATCCTTTCTCCATGGTTGCAGCGCGATTGCCGGCTGCGCGTGCCGGTCCGCACAGGCCATGATCGCCGGCGCGCCCGGAAATTCCCGCCGACGGGCGAAACTTTCCGGGAATAGAATCGGCGGCCCGCGAGTCGCCTCCAAAGGGCATACGAAGGTGCGGTGATGGATGCGTCGAGCCGGCGAGCGCGCTTCGAGCGCGAGGTGCTGCCGCACCTGGATGCCGCCTACAATCTGGCGCGCTGGTTGCTACGCAGCGACCAGGACGCCGAGGACGTGACGCAGGACAGTATGTTGCGGGCCTATCGATTCTTCGACGGCTTCCGCGGCGCCAACGCGAAGGCCTGGCTGCTGGCGATCGTGCGCAACGCCAGCTACAGCTGGCTCGCGCGCAAGCGGCTCAATACCTCGGTCGTCGGCGCCGATGTCTCTCCGCGCGCCGACGATGCCGACCCGGCCGACGCCGCGGCAACCGAAGAGACGCCCGAGAGTCTGCTCTCGACCAAGGTCGAACTCGCCGCGTTGCAGGAAAGCCTCGATGAATTGCCGGTCGAGTACCGCGAGGTTCTGGTCCTGCGCGAGCTGGAAGAGCTGTCCTACAAGGAGATCGCCGAGATTACCCGCACCCCGATCGGCACCGTCATGTCGCGACTATTTCGGGCGCGCCGGTTGCTGGCGGGGACGGCCGGCGGAGGCGAAATTCCATGAACGCGGCTGCCGAATGCGACAAGGTCCTGCTGGTGCAAGCCGAGTTTGATGGCGAGCTGGACGCCGCCGAGGCGGCATCGCTCGCGCCGCATCAGGCCGAGTGCCCGATCTGTCAGGCCGCCGCCGCCGAGCTGATGCGCGCCCGCACGCTGATCGCCGGGGAGCTCCATGCGGGGCTTTATCAGGCGATACCGAACGATGTGCGCGGCCGGGTGATGGCGCAAATCACGGCCGCACAGACGCGCCGTCCTACCATCGATTCGCCGCGCGGCGCGTCTGCGCTGCTTTCCTGGTGGCGGCGGTG
>JBGPEQ010000324.1:0-5298 GCA_041482855.1 Dongiaceae bacterium
GAGGCCGATGTCGCCGCGCTCGCGCCCGATACGGCCGCCCTCACGGACATCGACCGCGATGGCGTCATCGTCAGCGCGCCCGGCCGCGATTGCGACTTCGTCTCGCGCTACTTCGCGCCCCATGCCGGCATCCCCGAAGATCCCGTGACCGGCTCCGCCCATTGCACGCTCGTGCCTTACTGGTCGAAACGGCTCGGCAAGACCAAGCTGCATGCGCGCCAGATTTCGCGGCGCGGCGGCGAGCTGTTCTGCGAGCTGCGCGGCGACCGCGTCGTCGTCGCCGGCCGCGCCGCGCTCTATCTCGAAGGCAGGATCCATGTCTGATCCGGGCTTCCCGCGCCGCTCCGAATCGGGTCTTTGCGGCTAGCGCAAGAACCGGACACAAGCCGCGGATATCGTCGCTTCCCACGATCGACTTAGTCTGCGCCGACACCGAGAACAATCCTTGGAACCGGAGGTCGACCATGAGCACGACACTCGCATCGAAATGCACTCTTGCCGGTGCCGCCGGCAGGTCGGAGCCGCGCCGCACGGCCTCGCCCGGGCCGATCGTCACGCCCCTGCTCGACCTGCTTTCGACCTGGTTGGGGCGGGTGCGTGAGCGCCGTGCACTGCACGCCCTCGACGACGGCATGCTCAAGGATATCGGCCTGACGCGCGCGGACGTCGAATTCGAGGCGCACAAGTCTTTCTGGATGGGCTGACCACACGGTACGCTGCGCCGCGTTGACGCGGTGCAGCATGAACCCTAGGATGCGCCGCTTTTTGTCGAAGCCGCGACGTCCGAGGGGAACCGTCGGGAATGCAGCCTCCCAACCGACCGAAGAATCCGCACTTCTCCTCCGGCCCCTGCGCCAAGCGGTCGGGCTGGTCGCTGACGGAGCTGAAAGCGGCCTGCGTCGGCCGTTCCCACCGCTCGAGCGAGGGCAGGGCCAAGCTGGCCGAGGTGATCGACCGCAGCCGGAAGATCCTGAGCATGCCGGCCGACTACCGCCTGGGCATCGTGCCCGCTTCCGATACCGGCGCGGTGGAGATGGCGCTGTGGTCTCTCCTGGGCGCGCGCGGCGTCGACGTCCTGGCCTGGGAGAGCTTCGGCAAGGGCTGGGTCGCCGATGTCGTCCAGCAACTGAAGCTGAAGGACGTCCGCAGCTTCGAGGCCGACTACGGCGCCCTGCCCGATCTGCGCCAGGCCGCAGCCGACCGCGACATCGTCTTCACCTGGAACGGCACCACGTCAGGTGTGCGCGTGCCGAACGGCGACTGGATCGCGGCCGACCGCCAGGGCCTCACGATCTGCGACGCCACCTCGGCCGCGTTCGCCATGGACCTGCCCTGGGACAAGCTCGATGTCGTCACCTGGTCCTGGCAGAAGGTGCTGGGCGGCGAGGCTGCCCACGGCATGATCGCGCTCTCGCCGCGCGCCGTCGCGCGGCTGGAGAGCCACAAACCGGCCTGGCCGCTGCCGAAGATCTTTCAGCTGAGCAAGGGCGGCAAGCTCATCGACGGCATCTTCAAGGGCGACACCATCAACACGCCGTCGATGCTCGCCGTCGAAGACGCGCTCGACGGCCTGCGCTGGGCCGAGCGCATCGGCGGCCTGCCCGCTCTCATCGCCCGCAGCGAAGGCAACCTCGCGGCCATCGCGGCGTGGGTCGCGCGCACGCCCTGGATCGAATTCCTGGCCGCAGACGCGGCGATCCGTTCCCCCACCTCGGTCTGCTTCAAGCTCGTCGATCCCTGGTTCACGGCGCTCTCCGCCGCCGACCAGGCCAAGACCGCCACGCGCCTCGCCGACCGGCTGGCCAAAGAGGGCGTCGCCTACGACATCGCCTCCTACCGCGACGCTCCCCCGGGCCTGCGCATCTGGGCCGGCGCCACAGTCGAGACCTCCGACCTCCAGGCGCTCTTTCCCTGGCTCGACTGGGCGTGGCAGGAAGTGAAGAAGTGACTTGGCTGGGATCGCTACCGTGCGTCCTTCGACAGGCTCAGGATGAGGAACATTCTTCGTGCCACAAAGATTGCCCCTCATCCTGAGCCTGTCGAAGGACGCAGGGTGATCATGCAGCGTTGAGGAGCGATGAATGCCGAAAGTCCTGATCGCCGACGAATTGAGCGCCCACGCTGTCGCGATCTTTCGCCAGCGCAGTATCGAGGTCGATGTGCGCACCGGCCTGAAGGCGCCGGAGCTCAAGGCCGCCATCGCCGACTATGACGGCCTCGCCGTGCGCTCCGCGACCAAATTGACCGCCGAGATCCTCGCCGCCGCGCCCAATCTCAAGGTGGTCGGACGCGCCGGCATCGGCGTCGACAATATCGACGTGCCCGCGGCGACCCAGCGCGGCGTCGTCGTCATGAACACGCCCCACGGCAACTCCATCACCACCGCCGAGCACGCCATCGCCATGATGTTCGCGCTCGCCCGCCAGATCCCCGCCGCCGATAGATCCACCCAGGCCGGCAAATGGGAGAAGTCGCGCTTCATGGGCGTCGAGCTCACGGGCAAGACGCTCGGCATCGTCGGCTGCGGCAATATCGGCTCGATCGTGGCCGAGCGCGCCCACGGGTTGAAGATGCGGGTCATCGCCTTCGATCCTTATCTCTCGGAAGAGCGCGCCCGCGACCTCAACGTGCAGAAGGTGGCGCTCGACGAGCTGCTGGCCCGCGCCGACGTCATCACCCTGCACACGCCGCTCACGGACGCCACCCGCAACCTGATCGACGCCAAGGCCATCGCCAAGACGAAAAAAGGGGTCAGGATCATCAATTGCGCGCGCGGCGGTCTGGTGGCCGAAGCCGATCTCAAGGCCGCCATCGAGTCCGGCCACGTCGCCGGCGCCGCCCTCGACGTGTTCCTGGAGGAACCCGCCAAGCAGAACCCGCTGTTCGGCATGGAGCAGGTGATCACCACGCCCCATCTCGGCGCCGCCACTTCCGAGGCGCAGGAGAACGTCGCCGTCCAGATCGCCGAGCAGATGGCGGACTTCCTTCTCACGGGCGCCGTCAGCAACGCCCTCAACATGCCCTCGGTCACGGCCGAGGAGGCGCCGAAACTCCGGCCCTATATGAAGCTCGCCCAGCAGCTCGGCAGCTTCGCCGGCCAGCTCACCCATTCCGGCCTCAAGGAAGTGACGATCGAGTACGAAGGCCACGTCGCCGAGCTGAACACGCGGCCGCTGACGGCCTCGGCCCTGGCGGCGCTGCTGGCCCCCATGCTCGACAGCGTCAACATGGTGAACGCGCCGGTGCTGGCGCGCGAGCGCAACATCCAGGTCACGGAAATCAAGCACGACCGCCCCGGCGACTATCAGTCGATGATGCGGCTCGCCGTCACCACCGACAACCGCACGCGCGACGTCTGCGGCACCCTCTTCGGCGGCGACAAGCCGCGTATCGTCGAGATCAAGGGCATCCGCATCGAGGCCGAGCTCGGCCGCCACATGCTCTACACCGCCAACGAGGACAAGCCCGGCTTCATCGGCCGCCTCGGCACGCTCTTGGGCGAGGCCGGCGTCAACATCGCCACCTTCCACCTCGGCCGCAGCGCCCCCGGCGCTGACGCCATCGCCCTCATCGAGGTCGACCAGGCCCTGCCCGACGCGCTCCTCGCCAAGGTCCGCCAGATCCCCGGTGTCGTGCAGGCCGAAGCCTTGGCGTTCTGATCGCCTCGCTCAAATATTTCTCATGCGAAGCGTGAGAAACTATCGTTCGTCAAACCGCGCCGGCTGGGCCAACTCTTAGTTCAGACAAGAGGTGACCCATGGACGGCGACCGGCAGATCCAACTCGACGCGATAACGGCCACGATGACCTACCTCGTGCCGACCGGCAAGAAACCCGTGTCCTATCAGTACGACCCGCCGCCGGGCGTGCCCCTGCGCAGCGGCACCTACGAGGACCGCGGCGTGCAGATCTACAACGCCCGCACGCTGGCGTCGGATCTATCGCTCGACCGCGAGGGCTTCGCCATCGTCCCGCATGTCACGAAGGCCAAGGACCTCTCCGACGACGCGGAGATCAAGGCCGTCTACTACCCCGAGGTCGAGCGGCTCGTGAAGCAGGCGACCGGCGCTGCCCGCGTCCTCATCTTCGACCACACCATCCGCAGCGCTCCGTTGGCGAGCCAGGGCCGCAAGGGCATCCGTGAGCCGGTGAAGCGCGTGCACAACGACTACACCGTGAAGTCCGGCCCGCAGCGCGTGCGCGATCTCCTTCCTGACGAAGCGGAGGACCTGCTCAGCCATCGCTTCGCCGTCATCAATGTCTGGCGCCCGCTGCGCCGCACGGTCGAGGACACGCCGCTGGGGCTCCTTGATGCGCGCTCGATCGCTCCTCAGGACCTGATCGCCACCGATCTCGTCTACCCCGATCGCATCGGAGAGACCTACGCCGTCGCTTACAACCCGGCGCACCGCTGGCTCTACTTCCCGCGCCAACGCGCCGACGAGGCGGTGCTGCTCAAATGCTACGATTCGAAGGAGGACGGCCGCGCCCGCTTCCCCGCCCATTCCGCCTTCGACGATCCGACCGCCCCGCCCGGCGTCCCTCCGCGCGAGAGCATCGAGGTCCGCACGCTCGTGTTCTATCCGCCGGAGAACTAGCCCGCTCCGCTCCCGTCACCCGATCGTGATCGAGCTTGATGGGCGAACCACCGGCCGGCACCCTACATGGTGCGGACCCAAGGAGGTTCGCCATGTGGCCGTGGTTGGATCGCGGCGGCCGGTTTTCGCCGCTCAAAAGCATCGTGTTCGCCCTGCTGTTCGCGCCCGGCCTGTGGCTGGCGTGGCGGCTCGCGGCCGGCCAGGTCGGCCCGCGCCCCATCAACGAGATCATCCTGCACACCGGCCTGTGGACGATCCGGCTGTTGCTGGTCACGCTCGCGGTAACGCCGCTTCGCCAGCTCCTGCGCTGGCCCCAGCTGGTGACCGTGCGCCGCATGATCGGCGTCGCCGCCTTCGCCTACGGCGCCGCGCACCTCACGGCCTTCGCGGCTGACAAGGCCTTCGACCTCGGCGTGGTCGCGACGGAGATCGCCACCCGCTTCTATCTCGCCATCGGCGCCCTCGCACTCGCCGGCCTGACGGTGTTGGCCGCGACCTCGACCGACCGCATGGTCCGCCGCCTCGGCGGCCGCAACTGGCGCCGCCTGCATCGGCTGGTCTATGGGATCGGCATCCTCGCGGCTGTGCATTTCTTCCTGCAGTCGAAGCTCAACGTGGCCGAGCCGATCGCGATGGCCGGCCTCTTGGTTTGGCTGCTCGGCTACCGCCTGCTGCCCGAGGCCTCCGGCCTGCCGCTGCGC
>JBGPEQ010000325.1:0-5293 GCA_041482855.1 Dongiaceae bacterium
CTGCGGGATCGACGCCATCGGTCGCCAGCCGATACAGCCAGCGATAGGCCGTGCGCGTGAGGTCGTTGACGCGCGCATCGCGCTCCAGGTCGTCGGCGCCGTGCCGGCTGTGGCGCAGGCTGGGATCGAGGAACTCGTCGCCGAAGGCCTTCACGCTCGCCTGCACTTCGGCGGTCAAGGGCAAGTCCAGGCCGCGGGCAATGCGCTGCAGCTGGGCGGCCGGGTCGGCCATGAACAGGTCGAAATCGGCGACCACGAACGGCCGCTCGCGTACGCGCCGCAAATAGGGCACGACATTGACCAGCCATTCGAGGTCGCTTTGCTCCTGGGTGCCGCGCCAGGGGTCGAGCCGGGAGCGTGAGCGCGCGACGCTTAGGGGATTGCGGATCGCCAACAGATAGCGGGTGTCGATATCCGCGGCTTCGAACACCCCGATCCAGAACGGCATGAAGCGCAGGGTGCGCGCGTATTTGTAGCCCCAGAGCGGGCAGCTGCCGAAGCGCTGCCGCACGATGGCGACGGCATCGTCGCGCAGCTGCTCGACGGCCGGTTGTTTCCACCAGTCCGGCTCCAGCAGGCGCACGCTTTCCCCGCGCACGTCGAGGATGCGCTTCAGGCGCTTGTTGATGCGCAGCAGGTCGGTGTCTTCGTAGAAGCCGGTCGGGTTCTTGAGCGCCGTGGCGCCGCGCAGCCGGTCGCCCAGCTCGACGCCGAGCGCCCGCAGGCCGCGGGTAATGGCGCTGGTGCCGCTGCGGCCGACGCCGAGCACGATGACGGCGCGCGATCGCGTCGACTGGGCGGCAGGAACGGCGCTGCCGGGACTGATCAGCATCTCTGGCTCGGTCGGGGGTCGAGGTGACGGCGGCATCGGGACGCCATGGCGGCGCTGTCTTACACCGCGCGCACGGGGCGGTCAAAGCACCGCCGGCGCAGTTTCTGAAACCATTCTCAGATGCAGTCGCATTCGAGGCAATGCGATCCGCGACAATGCGCCGCCGTGACATGCCACGCGCGCGGCTGCCAAGCGGTTGTAAGATTCACCTGTTCCTCTTACGTTACGGTTGAGGCCGTGATTCGGCGGCGGTGTTGGAAATGAGGTCGGCGGCGTGATCAGAGGCATCCTGCAACCGCAACACAACACCCGAGAGGCGGAGCTGCGCACCCAGCCGGTGCGGGTCGTGCTCGAGGCCACCCATCCCGGCAGCGGCAAGGCCAAGCCGCCGGTGCGCATCTTCATCGGCAGCGAGCCGTCTCAGTATCGGGCCGAGCGCATCATGATCTGGTCAATCGAGCAGGTGCGCGACAAGTCGCGGACTTACGAGATCTACCTGATGAAGGACCTGATCGGCTTCAACCGGCGACTGTGGCTGACCGGATTCACCAACTACCGCTTCGCCATCCCGCATTTCGCCGGCAATCAGGGCCGCGCCATCTACAACGACGTCGATCAGATTTATCTCTCCGATCCGGCCGAGCTGTTCGACCGCGACATCGGCGGCCACGGCTTCATGTCCATTGCCAACGGGCCGCAGGCGAAGATTCCCGTCGATACCTCGGTGATGCTGATCGACTGCGCGCGCATGGCGCCGCTGTGGACGATCGAGGCTGCCCAGCGCGGCCGCAAGAACGCGCTGATCAAGCGTGCCCTCGGGGTCTCCGGCCTGTGGGGTCCGATCGAGCCGGAGTGGAATTCCCGCGACAGCGAGTATGCGGCTGGCAAGTCCAAGCTCCTGCACTACACCACTTTGCATCTGCAGCCCTGGCGGCCTTTCCCGCGTCAGTTCGTCTACCAGACCAACCCGGTCGGCCATGTCTGGCTGGAGCTGGAGCGGAGCGCCGATGCCGCCGGCTATCGGCCGTTCACCGCATCGAAGCCGAGCGATCGCTACAACGACCTGCTGACGGCGCTGCGGGCAGCCGCGGCGGCGCCGGTGCGCAGCCCGGCGCCGTCGAGTCCGGAACTGCTGGATGAGCAGCAGATGCTGGATCGCGGCCCCTATCGGGAGCTGGTCGAGGCCTTCGATGCCCGTGCGATCCAGGGCTACCAACTGGTCTCGGCCGCGGGCGCGCCGGATGTCCCGCAGCGCATCGTCAGTCTCACGTCTGGAGGTAGCGTGGCCTGCCAGCGGGCGGCGCTGCCGCCGGCCCGTGACGATCGCGGCAGTCGCGTCGACGGCGTGCTCTGCCGTGCTTTCCTCGAATACCTGCCGGACGAAGACATTCCCTGGGTGCTCGACAGGGTATTCGGTGACGCCCGCGGCTTCGTCGCTGCCGCCGTTGCGCTGGATCCGGCGCCGGCGGCGTTCGCGGACGGCACCCGGCTGCCGGTCACCCGCCGCACGCGCGAGTGGTGGCTGGACCAGTTCGAATGGGCGAGCCAGCGGCATCCGGCCGTGCGCTGGCACCTCTCGCTGCAGGGAACGTCGAGGCTCGGCCGGCCGCTCGTCCGCCTGCATCAAGGCGGCCGTCCGCTGCGCAAGCCGCCGGTGGTCTGGGTACTGGCCTATGACAAGCCCGGCCATACGACGCAGTCGGTCGGCCTGGCGGAGGCCCTGGGCTGGCCCTATGAGGTCAAGCAGCTGCGGTTCAACACCTTGCGGGCGCGCCTGCATACCTGGCTGCAGGCCTGGCAGGGGACGCTCGGGGCCAGCTTGATCGGATTGCGCCAGCGGGGTTCAGACATTCTGGTCCCGCCTTGGCCCGATCTCGTCATCGCGACCGGCTGGCGGCCGGCGCGCATCGCGCTGTGGATCGACCGCCAGAGCCGGGGGCTGACGCGCCTGGTTGGGCTCGGTCGCCGCGCCGGGCAGATCGTCGATATCTTCGATACCGTCGTCACCTGCGCGCACTTCCATCTGCCGCCCCATCCGCGCCGCATCGAGACCGTGCTGCCCATCAGCCAGGTCACGCCGGCGCGCCTCGCGGCGGCGGCGGAGCGCTGGAAGGGCCTGTTCGCCGAGCTGCCGGGTCCGCGCGTGGTGCTGCTGGTCGGCGGCAGCAACGAGTTCTATCGCCTGGATGCCGCCGTCGCCCGCCGTATGGCCGAGGAGGTGCAGGCCTTCGCCCGCGCCGCCGGCGGCACGGCGATCGCCGTCACCAGCCGGCGCACCGGCGAGGCCGCCACCGCCGCCTTCAAGGCGGTGCTGGGCGAGGACGGCGTGCATGAATGGCGCAGCGGCCGCCGCGAGAATCCCTATCTCGGCTATCTGACCCTGGGCGATGTGCTGGTGGTGACCGGCGACAGCGAGTCCATGCTGGGCGAGGCGGCGGCGACGGACAAGCCGCTCTACATCTATCCGATGCCGAAGTGGCGCTATGGATTGCGGCGCATGCTCAACGAATGGGCGGTCAAGCGCGCCTTCGCCCGGCCGCTCAACCGGCGCGGCACCATCAGGCCGCAGCAGGGGCTCGAGTATCTGTTCGCCAAGGGCATCGCCACCGGCCTGCTGCCGCCGCCGCGCGATCTCGAGGCCTTGCACGACAACCTGGTCCGCCACGGCATCGCCCGGCCCTTCGGGGCGCCGTTGGACCTGACGCCGCGCACGCCCCTGCATGAAACCGGCGCGGTGGCGCGCGAGATCCTTCGGCGCATGGGCTACCCCGATCCCGATCCGCAGCCGGAGGCGGCGCACACGGCGCCCGCCAGCAGGGAAGGCCGGCGGCGCTGAACCGCGTGTCGGCGTCGACGGGGCCGAAGGTCTGGATCCTGCTCGCCGACCGGGCCGGCGGAAACGGGCAGCTGATCAGCCTCGCCGAAGCGCTGGGATGGCCCTACGAGCGCAAGGCCATGGCCTATAACGGGCTGAACCGCTGCCCCAACATCCTGCTGGGCGCGACCTTGGCGAGCGCGCGGCGGCCGTCAGCGGAGCAACTGCAGCCGCCCTGGCCGGACCTCGTGATCGGGGCGTCGCGGCGGAGCGTGCCGATCGCCCGCTGGATTCGCCGGCAGTCCGGCGGCCGCACCAGGCTGGTCCACTTGCTGCACGTCATGGCGCCGCTGGAGTTGTTCGATCTGATCGTCACGACGCCGCAATATCGGCTGCCGCCGCGTTCCAACGTTTTGCACCTGTCGGCGGCGCTGAACCGCATCGACGCCGAGCGGCTGGCGACGGCAGAGGCGGCCTGGGCGTCGCGCCTGAGCGCACTGCCGCGGCCCTTCGCGGCGCTATTCGTCGGCGGCAACAGCGCGACCTATCGACTCGATGCCGAGACGGCCGCGCGGCTCGGCGCCGAAGCGAGCGCCGCGGTGGCGGCTATCGGCGGAACGCTGCTCGTGAGTACGAGCCCGCGCACGCCGGCCGACGCGGCGGAGGCCCTGATCAAGGCCATCGCCTGCCGCAATTTCATCTATCGCTGGAAAGCCGGCGATCCCGACAATCCCTACAATGCCTTCCTCGCGCTCGCTGACCGCTTCATCGTCACCGCCGACAGCGCCTCGCTGTTGGTGGAGGCCTGTCTCATGGGCAAGCCGGTCGAGCTGTTCTCCTGGCCGCTGCGGCGCGGGCCGCTGCTGCGGATCAAGGACTGGCTGTGGCGTCGGTACGGAACGAATGCGGATGGCGCGCTCGCCGCCACGATCGACCGGCTGGTCGACTGGGGCCTGCTGAAGCCGCCGCGCGACTTCGCGGCCCTGCATCGCGAACTGCGCGCCCGCGGCCTGATCACGGGCTTCGGCGAGAGCGGAACGGCAGAGCGCCGTCCGCTCGATGATATGGAGCGCGCGGTGGCGGCAATCCGCGGCTTGTTCGGTCCGCCGGCATGATGCCGCAGCCGCCTGCCGAGCATTGCTGGACCGAAATGGCGCCGCTATCGTGTGACGCGTGACGAGCGGAAATACTGCCTGCAGAGGATGAGATGACGATCGCGCGCACCGTCGAACGCACCGCGAAATACCTGCGCCGCAACCTGCGCAAGACCTACCGGCGACCGGCCCCGGCATCGCGGACCAAGCCCGATCTGGTTGTCCTCGACGTGGCGCCCGGCGTGGTGCCCAGCGGCAAGCCGCCGGTGCGCATCTTCCTGGGCACCGAGCCGGCCCAGCATCGCGCCGAGCGCATCTTCGTCTGGTCGGTCGAGAAGGCACGCGATCCCGCGCGGGTATACGAGATCCATCTCATGAAAGACCTGATCGGCTTCAACCGCTGGTGGTGGACGACGGGCTTCACGAACTACCGTCTGGCGATCCCGCATCTCGCCGGCGGCAGCGGCCGGGCCATCTACAACGATGTCGATCAGGTCTACCTCGGCGATCCCGGCGAGCTGTTCGACACCGAGATGAACGGCCACGGCTTCC
>JBGPEQ010000326.1:0-5278 GCA_041482855.1 Dongiaceae bacterium
CCATGATGCGGTCGGCCATCTGGGCGACGACGGCGAGGTCATGGGTGATGTAGATCGCGGCGGTATCGAATTGCCGGACGATGTCCTTGATGGCGGCGAGCACCTCGATCTGCGTGGTGACGTCGAGCGCCGTCGTCGGCTCGTCGAACACGATCAGGTCCGGCCGGCAGGACATCGCCATGGCCGTCATCGCCCGCTGCAGCTGGCCGCCGGATACCTGGTGCGGATAGCGGAAACCGATCGTCTCGGGCTCAGGCAGGCGAAGGCGGCGATAGAGATCCACGGCCTCGCGCCGGCATTCCTCCGGCGCCGACAACCCGTGGATCAGCGGCATCTCCGCATATTGCTCGATGAGGCGATGGGCCGGGTTGAATGACGCCGCCGCCGACTGGGCGACATAGGCGATCTTGGCGCCCCAGACGCGGCGTTTTTCGGCCGGATCGGCCTGCGCCAGATCCTGGCCGTCGAACATGATGGTGCCGGCGGTGATGCGGCAGCCCGGCCGGGCATAGGCCATGGCGGCGAGGCCGATCGTCGATTTGCCGGCTCCGGACTCGCCGATCAGACCGAGGACTTCGCCGCGTCGCAGCGTCAGGTCGACGCCCTTGACGATCTCGGTCCATCTCTCGTCGCTCTGACCCTCGATGCGGAGGCCGCGTATTTCGAGCAGCACATCGCCCTTGCCGCGCGCCTTCGGCGGCGGCCCGGCAGGTCTGACAGCGTCGATGACGGCCATCCGATGCCTACTCCTTGAGCCCGCTCGATTTATGCAGGAACCAGTCGACGACGAAGTTGACCGCGACGGTCAGCAGGGCGATGGCGCCCGCCGGGAGCAGCGGGGTGGGATCGCCGAAGCTGATGAGCGTGGCGTTGTCCTTCACCATCGAACCCCAATCCGCCGACGGCGGCTGAATACCGAGGCCGAGGAAGGACAGGGAGCTGACGGTCAGGAATACGAAGCAGAAGCGCAGACCGAATTCGGCCACCAGGGGCGGCAGGATGTTGGGCAGGATTTCGCGCGTCATGACCCAGAGCAACCCCTCGCCTTGCAGCTTGGAGGCCTCCACGAAGTCGAGCACCGCGACATTCGTGGCCACTGCGCGCGTCAGGCGAAAGACGCGGGTGGAATCGAGGATACCGATGATGAGCACGAGATTGAGGACGGACGTGCCGAGGAACGACAGCAGCACGAGGCAAAAAATCAGCTGCGGAATCGACATCATGACGTCGACGATGCGGCTGACGATCTGGTCGACCCAGCCGCGCAACACCGCCGCGAGCAGTCCCAAGAGGCCGCCGACGGTAAAGGACAAGGCCGTGGTGAGAACGGCGATGCCCATGGTGTTGCGCGCGGCATAGATCAGCCGCGAGAACATGTCGCGGCCAAGCTGGTCCGTGCCGAGGAGGTTGTGATCGCTCCAAGGATCGAATGGTCCACCGACGAGCTCGGTCTCGCTGTACGGGGCGATGAGCGGCGCAAAGAACGCCGTCAGCACATACAGCACGATGACGATGATCCCGAACCATGCCGTCACCGGCGCCTTGCGCAACGCGCGCCACGACCGCTCGACCCGCGTCCGCCGCATCAGCACCGGCTGATGCTCGGCCAACGCCGCCGCTTCTTCGGCCACATCCAGCGTGTTCGGTGCGTTGGTCATCGCGGATGCAGAAGCCTCGGGTTGGTGGCGATGGCGATGATGTCGGCGGACAGATTCAGCAGGACATAGACGCCCGCGAAGATCAGCGCGCAGCCCTGAATCACCGGCACGTCCTGGTTTCGCACGGCATCGACCATGAGCTGACCGATGCCGGGGTAAGCGAACACCTTCTCCACGACGACGACGCCGACGATCAGATAGGCGAGATTGAGGGCAATGACGTTCGAGATCGGCGCCCAGGCATTGGGCAGCGCGTGATGGACGATGACGCGCCGCGGCGCCGAACCCTTGAGGCGCGCCATCTCGATATACGGGCTCGCCAGCAGATTGATCACCGAGGCTCGCGTCATGCGCATCATATGCGCGACGATCACGAGCACCAGTGTCAGCGCCGGCAGCGCGCAGGCATAGGCGCGATCGAAAATCGAAGCGCCCGGCTCGACGGTCGATATGGCCGGGAATATCTGAAAATACACATCGTTGGCGAGAAACAGCGCCAGGATATAGCCGACGAAGAATTCCGGCGCAGAGATCGACGTCAACGTCACCAGATTGACCAGTCGGTCATAGATGCCGTTCCGGTAGAGCGCCGCCAGCAAGCCAAGCGTCAGCGCCAGCGGCACGGCGATCAAGGCTGCCAATCCCGCGAGAAACAGGGTATTGACCAGCCGCGGTGCAATCAGATCGGCAACCGCGCGCCGATTGCCGCTCAAGCTGCCGGCGCCCGAATAGGAGGACCCGAAGTCGCCGCGCGCCATGTCTGCAAGCCAATGCAGGTAGCGCTCGACGGGCGGCCGGTCGAGACCGATTTCCCGCCGAAACGCCGCCACCGTGTCCGGGGTAGCCGCCTGCCCCAGCGTCCGGGTCGCGAAGTCGCCGGGCAGCACACCGACCAGGAGCGACAGCACGACGGAAACCACGAACAACGTGATCAGGCCGAAGCCGAGCCGCTGCAGAATCGTCCTGATGAGCGGGTTCATATCGGTACCGTGGTCTTACCGAATGGCGGCATGACGGCCCCCGCTCTTTCCTGCGTGCAAGAAAGCGCGAGGGCCGCCACCGTCACTTCGGCGGCCCTAGGCGAACCACCAGCGTTCCGCGATCTTAAGTCCATCGCACTCCCAGTTGGGCGCGATCTTATTGTGCGCGAGCTTCTTCGAGGCGGCCTCGACATAGTTGTTGAAGACGAGGACGATTACGCCGCCGTCATCGTGGATCAACTGCTGCATCTCGGCGTACATGCCCTTGCGCTTCTTGTCGTCGGTCTCGCCGCGTGCCGTGACGAGCAAGTCGTTGAAGCGCGGATTCGCCCACTGCGTCTCGTTCCAGGCGGCGCCCTTGGCATAGACGGTCGTCAACATCCAGTCGCAGGTCGGCCGCCCGCTCCAATAGCCACCGCACCACGCCTTCTTCAACCAGACGTTGTCCCAATAGCCGTCATCGGGTTCGCGCACGATGTTGAGGTCGATGCCAGCGGCCTTGGCATGCTCCTTGTAGAGCGTCGCCGCGTCGACCGCGCCGGTGAAGGCGGCATCGGCGACCGAGAGATCGACCTTCAAGTTCGACATTCCAGCCTTCTTGAGGTGGAACTTCGCCTTCTCCGGATCGTATTTGAAGACGGGCTCCGGATTGGTGGCGAACTTGACCGTGGGCGCGATCGGATTGTCGTTGCCAGGCGTGGCATGGCCGAGGAACACCTTCTTCGCGATGTCCTCGCGGTTGATCGCCCACTTCAGCGCCGTGCGCACATCGACATTGTCGAAGGGCGCCACGGTCACCTGCATCGGGAACACGTAGTGCCCGTAGCCCGTGACTTCGGTGATCTCGATCTTCGGATTCTTCTTCAACAGGTTCAGCGTCTTCAGGTCGGCGCGGCCGATCCAGTCGACTTCACCGGCGTTCAGCGCGTTGGTGCGCGCCGCCACATCGGCGATCGTGAGGAACTCCACCTCGTCGAAATACGGCTTGCCTTCCTTGTGGTAGTTCGGATTCCGCTTCAGGCTGGCGCGAACGCCCGGCTCCCACGGCCCGAACACGAACGGCCCGGTCCGCACGCCCGATTGCCAATCGGCGGTGCCGTCGGGCTTCGCCGGCATGATCGGAATGTGATAATCGCTGCAGATATACGGGAAGTCGGCGTTGGCGCCGGACAGGTTGAAGACCACCGTGTCCTTGCCGTCCGCCTTGATGTCGGTTACCGCCGTCAGCAGCGACTTGGCGGCCGACTTCGAGTCGGCGCCCATGTGATGACGATAGGAGGCGATGACGTCCGCGGGCGTAAGATCCTTGCCATTGTGGAAGGTCACGCCCTTGCGGATCTTGAAGATCCAGGATTTCGCGTCGTCCGCCGGCTCCATCGACTCGACGACATCGGGCGTGATGTTGCCGTCGGCGTCGACCTCGGTGAGGCTGTTGGACATGCCGCCCCAGAACGGCACCTGCGTGCCGGTATCCGGATAGCTGGCGGGGTCGAGCGTGTCCGTGGTGGCGCCGTGCGCCAACCCGAACTTGGCGGTGCCGCCCTTCTTTGGCGTGGCGGCCACGCCGGCCTGCGACAGCAAGGTCGTCGCCATGGCAGTGGTAACGCCCAGGGCCGCCGCGCGGCCCATGAACTCGCGCCTGTTGATGCGGCCTTTCTTGATCTGCTGCGTCCAATATTCGAGTTCGTCCATTGTCGTCTCCCTGTGACTGCGGTGAATGTTAGGACTGCGATTTTTCTATCGATCTAGCCGCGGCGCACGGTGCGGAGGCCGACTGCGCCGCGATGTCGGGCATGATATCGCCGGGGCGAACGCCGTTGGAAGCGACGCGACACAGTGCCACATCGGCGCGCCGCCCTGCCGCGCGCTGCCTGACCGGTTGACAAGGTGTGAGTGCGAACAACGCCGTCAGCGTCGTCATCAGGCGCGTCTTGACCTCGTATTCTTGTGGCCTGGACCCTGAGGGTCTCTACAGCCGTCCCTGTTTGCCGCAGTCTGACTATAGCGACGGCCAGCGTAAACTGGAAGAATTCTTCTTCCTCGATTAAGATTTCCTTATGCGTACCGGATTGCTCCGATTACCGCCGGCCAACAGCCTCGTCGCCTTCGAGGCGACGGCCCGCCATCTCAGTTTCAAGCACGCCGCGCGTGAGCTGCGGGTGACCAGCGCCGCCCTGAGCCGGCAGATCCGCATCCTCGAGGAGGATCTGGGCTGCCGCCTGTTCGAGCGTCTGCATCGCGCCATCCGGTTGACGACCGAGGGCCGGCGGCTGGAGCAGGCGGCGACTGCCGGCCTCGGCGCCATCGCGGCCTGCGTCGGCGAGTTGCGCGCGCCGGCGCGCACGGAGCAGGTCAGCATCGCTTCCAGCTTCGCCTTCGCCACGCTCTGGCTGATGCCGCGCATCGGCCGCTTCATCCTGGAGCATCCGGACATCGAGCTGCGCTATGTCGTGCTGGAGACCATCGGGGACGACGCCGCGGAGGACGTCGACATCCGCTTCCGCTACGGCATGGGCAAATGGCCGGGCTACACCGCCGACAAGCTGTACGAGGACGAGATCCTGGCGGTCTGCAGCCCGGACTATCTCAAGCGGCGGCCCGGCTTGCGCACGCCCGCCGACCTCCTGGGCGAGCGGCTGA
>JBGPEQ010000327.1:0-5269 GCA_041482855.1 Dongiaceae bacterium
GACCCTGAGCGCGACCGACGTGCTGAACCTCTCGGATACCGACGCCCTCACGCTCGCAGGCACGGCCGCCGATTCGGTCAATGCCGGCACCGGCTGGACCGACTCCGGGATCGATGGCGTCGGTAACCACGTCTTTACCAAGCTCGTCGGCGCAACGCTGGCGACGCTCATCGTCAACGAAGATGTAACTGTTAACGCGGACATTACGACATGACCATGTGGCACCCCCTGAATCTCTTCCCAGGTCTGACGCGGGCCGCCGGAGCCGCAGCGCTCCTCGGCCTCGTCCTTTCGGCGGCCCCCATACACGCGCGCGCCCAGGACGCCTCTGCGACCCTCGCCGACGCGGCCACCAGCGCCGCGACGGTGGCGCAGCCGAGCCGCGAGTATCTGCTGAAGACCGCCTTCGTCTTCAACTTCGCGCGCTACACCACCTGGCCGCCGCCGTCGCCGGACGGCCCGTTCAATCTCTGCATTCTCGGCGAAGACGATTTCGGGACGGCTGCCCAGTACCTCGACGGCCAGCATCTGCAAGCGCGCAATGTCGACGTCCGCTTCCGCAAGGTCGATGACGATCTCGGCGGCTGCCAGCTGGTCTACGTGACGCAGCCGCTGGCCGGCCAGCTCGACAGCCTGCTGCCGCGCCTGCATGCGGAGCGGATGCTCACCGTCAGCGACATCCCCGATTTTGCCGCCCGCGGCGGCATCCTCGGCCTGAAGATCGTCGACAACCGCATCCGCTTCGAGGCCAACCCGCTGGCCGCCAAGCGCGCCGGCCTGCGGCTGAGCGCCCAATTGCTGCGGCTCGCCGTCGTCATTGCGGAGCATGTGCCGAAGGGATCGCCGGGCTGATGCGATTCTTAAAGGACCTGTCGATCCGCCATAAGCTGCTCGCCTTCAGCCTGCTCACCAGCGGCATCGTCCTCGTCCTTTCGTTCGTCGCCTTCGCCAGCCGCGATATCGCCTTCCGGCGCGACTCGCTCGAGAGCGAGTTGCTCGCCATCGGCGAGATCGTCGGCCGCAACAGCGTGGCCGCCATGGTGTTCGACGACCGCGAGGACGCTGTCGGCACGCTGAAATCGCTGAGCGCCAAGCCCTACGTGCAGACGGCGGCGCTCTACCTGCCGGGCGGCGGCGAGTTCGCCCTCCAGAACTTCGGTACCCAGGCCCATCCGATCGTCGACCGCAGCTGCATCGATCGTCCGCGCACGGATATCGCGCTCGGAACGGCCTATGTCGTCTTCGCCGACGGCGGCCAGCCGCACGCCAACCTGTGCAAGACCATCGTCATGGATGGCCAAGCGATCGGCGTGCTGCAGATCGTCGTGGATCTCAGCCAATACAACCAGGAGATCTCCTCCTACATCGCCATCGCCGGCGGCATCACGCTCGTGCTGCTCCTGTTCGCCATCGCGCTCTCCTGGGGCCTCCAGGGCCTGATCTCTAAGCCGATCCTGCGGCTTTCCGGCATCATGCAGCGCGTCGCCCGCGACCGCGACTACAAGGTGCGCGTCAGGAAGCACGCCAACGACGAGATCGGCACGCTCATCGACTGCTTTCACGAGATGCTCGCGCGGATCGAGCGGCACGACACCAGCCTGACCACGGCGCGCCTCGAGGCGGAGGCCGCCAGCCGCGCGAAGTCCTCGTTCCTGGCGACCATGAGCCACGAACTGCGGACCCCGCTGAACGCCATTCTCGGCTTCTCCGAGATCATGATGACGGAGACCTTCGGTCCGCTGGGATCGCCCAACTATCGCGATTACACGCGCGATATCTATGACAGCGGCATGCACCTGCTCAACGTCATCAACGACGTGCTCGATTTGTCGAAGGTGGAGGCAGGCCGCCTCGACCTCAATCGGACGGACATCGATGTCGATGACACGGTTGAAGCCGCGCTCCGCTTCTTCCGCGAACGCAGCAAGAAGGCCGGCCTCACCGTGACGGCGGAGATCGAGCCCGGCCTGCCGACGCTCTTCGCCGACGAGCGCGTGCTGCGCCAGTGCATCCTCAACCTGGTCTCGAATGCCATCAAGTTCACGCCGTCGGGCGGCACGGTGACGGTGAGCGTGCGCGGCGAACCCGGCGGCTGGACGGCGCTCGCCGTCGCCGACAACGGGATCGGCATCGCCGAGGCCGACATACCGCGCGTCCTGACCCCGTTCAGCCAGGCCGACAACGCCTATGTCCGCAAGCAGGAAGGCACCGGCCTCGGCCTGCCGCTGGTCAAGTCATTTGCCGAGTTGCACGAGGGCGGCTTCGACATCAAGAGCGCGCTCGGCGTCGGCACCACCGTGACCGTCCGCTTCCCGCCGAAGCCGGCGGATCAACTAGATTCCGACGAGGAGCAACAGCCGGCGATCTCCGCCGTCGCCTGAGGCGCCCGGCCGCGGGGCTATTTCTCCATCTGGATCGCCACTGGCGTCCAATCCGCGCCCGGCGGGTCGGCGACGAGAACGCGGCACCGCTCGATGAACAGCCGCGACGGCCCATCGCCCTCTGGCCGTGCGGCGTTCGCTGCCGCGAAGTATCGCTCCGCTTCGGGCCAACGCCGGTCGCGATAGTCCGCCAGGCCTGCCTCGTAGCGCGTCACCCAGTCGGGCCGATCGCCGAGACCATCGGCGGCCATGGCCAGCAGCTCATAGATCGCAACGCCTTCGCTGCGGCCATAGACCGCCACCCAGTCCAACTGCCGCACGACGATGGCATCGCCGGCAGCGCGCCGCGTCTCCTCGCCGATGACGATCGCGGTGCCGTAGCGCTTGTTGATGGCCTCGAGCCGGCTCGCCACGTTCACGGCATCGCCGATCACGGTGTAATTGAGTCGACTGGCGGAGCCGATATTGCCCACCAGCATCCGGCCGGTATTGATGCCGATACGGACGCGCAGGGCGGCCCGCGGGTCGCCGGCCGGCATTTGCGACTGTTTCGCCATCATCATGCGCTGGATAGCGAGCGCGGTCGCGCAAGCGTCACGCGCATGCCCGGCGTTTTCGATCGGCGCCCCCCAGAACGCCATGACGGCGTCGCCGATGAATTTATCGATCGTGCCGCGGTGCGCATCCACCGCCGACGATGCCGTCTCCAGATAGTCGCTCAAGACGGGGACCACGTCCTCGCCCAGCATTTCCGAAAGCGACGTAAAGCCGGCGAGATCGGTGAACATGACCGTCAGAGCCCGCTGCTCCCCTCCCGGCTCGGCCTCGATGCCCTGCGATACCAGCGTACGCACCAGCTCGATCGGCATGTATTTCTGGAACGAGGCGAGGCCGCGGCTCATCTGCAAGAGCGCCGTGGACAGGCCATCGAACTCGCGCAGCCGCGACGGGATGCGCACGACCTGATCGAGCCGGAAGTTTTCGATGTGCTTGAGTTGCCCGACGATGCGCGTCAAGGGGCGCACGACGAGCCGATTGGTGAGCACGGCCGAGATTCCGGCCATCGCCAGCGTCAGCAAGGCCAGCGCCCCTAGCAGATAGCGGGCGTTCTTTTCGATGGTGGTGAGGAAGTCGCTGGCCGGAATCACCGTCGCCGCGACCCAGCCGCCGAATTTCAAGGCGGCGAAGGTCACGTAGTAGGCGTTGCCGTCCTTCGAGCTGACGATTTCGAACTGACGCGCGTCGCCCACCGAGCCGAGGTTCACCTTCTTGCTGTCGATCATGTCGTCGGCCAGCGCCAGCAGCGGATTGGCGGCCCCGAGCTCGCCGAGCATCGGCATCTGCCCACGCCGCTGCTGGGCGATCGCCGCTTCGTCGGCGGAGGCCACGACATGGCCGTCGCTATCGATGATGACGACCGTACCGCTCTTGCCGACCTGATGGTCGTGCTGCAGCCGCTGGAGAAAGCTCGACAGCCGCTCGAGCTCGATGACCACATTGATGACGCCGACGAACTTCGTGTTTATCTCCAGCGGCGTTGACGTGCTGATCCCCGCGCGCGAGATGTCGGGCACGCCGGGCTCCTCGTTCCAACCCGGCCCTTCGTCCAGGGCCCGCCGATACCACGGCTGCTGCGTCGCATCGTAGCTGCTGGGTCGAGGGTCCTCCTTGCTGACATATTGAATGTCGTTTCCTTTCGCCTCGAAACTGAAGGCATGCTCGCTACGGGCATTCGCCGCCGGGTCCCGTGCGACGGTCACCAGATTGAGATGGTTGCCATCGCTCTGCGCGGCGAGGTCGCGTTGGGCGCCGAAGAAGCTGCCGTCGCCGGTGCCGAGCGAAATCCAGGACAGGCTGGGTTTCGATCGCAACAGGGACAGGAAGATGAAGTCGCGCTTCGATTCCTCGTCGAGCGTGACAGTGCCGTTCGCAAACACCGAACCGACCGCGTTCTGTGCCGAAACCGCATCGTCCAATACCCCGTGCACCTCGTTCCCGACCTGGCCGATGATCTCCCGATTGAGCTGCGCCACCACGTCCGCGACGTTGCGGCGGGCGGCGTTCGCCCACAGGAGATGGATGAACAGGGCCGTCAACAACACCGTCGCCAGTACGAGGCCGGTCAGCACCACCTTCAGGCCGAGCTTCTTAGTCTCCGGGGCCGTCGCATCCGTCACGTCGCGCCGTCTCCAATCTTTCGATTCCCTCGGGATTCGCGCCGATGCTATAGCAAACGCGCCGCGCCGACACCTTTCGCTCACACCGAACTCACGGGCAAATGATGACGCAACCGGCCTGTTCCCCCGATTGGCTGCGCGAGGCCATTGCTGATCTGCCGATGAAGGATGTTCGCGTGCTCGGCCATGGCCTCTGGGGCCCGACGGTCGACCTCGGCGACGGAACGGTTCTCAAGCTGGTCCGCCGGCGTGCCGGCATCGGCGATGGGCTTGAAATCTGCGACAACGAGGCGCGCGTGCTGGCAGCGCTCGGCGGCCGGCCGCTGGACGGTGTCGCCGTTCCGCGCCTGGTCGCCCGCGGCGATTTCGCCGGCGAGAGTCGGGCCGCGGCCGCCGGCTTCGCCGCCTGGCTGCGGATGACCCGGGTCGCCGGCCGGCCCATCGGCGACGACTGGCTGGCGTCGCGATCCGACGTCGAGCGCGAACGCTTCGCCGCCAGCTACGGCCGCGCGCTGGCTACGCTGCGCGGCGTCGGTACGGACCGCATCGTCGGCACCGCCGGACTGGATGATCGCCTGCGTGCGCTACTGATCGCGCTACCTGCGGCCAGTCCGCTGCCGTCGGACCGCGACCTCTGCGACGCGTTCCTGTCCGAGCTGGAGTCGATGCCGCAAGGGCGACGGACCGGCTTCGTCCACGGCGACGCCCATC
>JBGPEQ010000328.1:0-5253 GCA_041482855.1 Dongiaceae bacterium
CATCATATCGGCGACGGTGCGGGCGAAGCCCATCTCGTGCGTAACGCAGATCATGGTCATGCCGTCCTGCGCCAGCCCCACCATGACGTCGAGCACCTCCTTGATCATTTCGGGATCAAGCGCCGAGGTCGGCTCGTCGAACAGCATCACCTGCGGCTCCATGCACAGCGCGCGGGCGATCGCCACGCGTTGCTGCTGGCCGCCGGATAGCTGGCTTGGATATTTCAGCGCCTGTTGCGAAATCCTGACGCGGTCGAGGAGTTGCATGGCCCGTTCCTCGGCTTCCTTGCGCGGCAGCTTGCGCACCCGCCGAGGCGCCAGGGTCAGATTCTGCAGGACGGTCAAGTGCGGAAACAGGTTGAACTGCTGAAACACCATGCCGACTTCGCGGCGGATCATCGCGATGTTCTTGAAATTCGGCGTCAATTCGATGCCCTCGACCAGGATCTGGCCATCCTGATGCTGCTCCAGCCGGTTGATGCAGCGGATGGCGGTCGATTTTCCTGAACCGGAAGGACCGCAGATGACCATGCGCTCACCCTTGCGTACGATGAGGGAGACATCCTTCAGCGCCTGGAACGAGCCGTACCATTTGCTCACCTTGCGCATCTCGACCATCGGCGGCGGAGGTTCGGCTTGCGGCGGCATCGATTGAGATTCCATGGGCGGATTCCTGAAGAGATCGATCGGGCTATCGGGATCTGGCCAGTTTGCGTTCGAGAGTCCGCGCGCAGAAGGTGAGCGGATAGCACATGACGAAATAGATGAGCGCCACGCAGGCATAGATCATGAACGGCCGGAACGTTGCATTAGTGACGATCTGACCGGCCTTGGTCAGCTCATTGAAGCCGACGATCGATGCCAGGGCCGTGCTCTTGACCAACTGGACCAGGAAACCGACCGTCGGCGGAATGGCGATGCGCAGCGCCTGCGGCAGGATCACATCCCACATCTGCTGAAGAAAGTTCATGCCGAGGCTGGCGCTGGCGTCCCACTGGCCGCGCGGCGTGGCGTCGACGCAGCCGCGCCATATCTCCGCGAGAAAGGCCGTCGAATAAAGCGTCAGCGCGACGCCGGCCGCCAACAGGGGCGATACGTCGACGCCCAGCAAGGGCAGACCGAAGAACACCAGGAAGAGCTGCAGCAGGAGCGGCGTGCCCTGCAGCAGCTCGGTGTAAAGCCGCACGAACTTGGCGCCAAGCCCCGGCTGGGCATAGCGCAACATCAGCAGCAGCAACGCACCGATTCCACCGCCCAGAAACGCGATGCCCGACAGCAGCAAGGTCCAGCGCGCGGCAAGCAGCAGGTACGCGAAGATGTCCCAGAGGGGCAGGGTGATCATCTCGCGCGCCCCGCGAATAACCGCTGACCGGCCCGCGCGAACAGCCAGCGCAGACAGACCGACATGGCGAGATAGACCAAGGTGATCGCGAAATAGGTTTCGAAGGCGCGGTAGGTGCGCGATTGGATGAAGTCGGCGACGTGCGTGAGATCGGTGACGGCGATCTGCGACACCACGGCCGATTCAAGCATGGTGATGACGATCTGGCTGACCAGGGCCGGATAGACGTTGGCGATGGCCTGCGGAAGGATGACCCAGAAGAATACCGTCGGCGGGCCGACGCCGAGCGCAAGTCCGGCCTCGCGCTGGCCGGGCGCCACCGCCTCGATCCCGGCCCGCACGATCTCGATGGCATAGGCGGTCAGGTTGATGGTCATGGCGAGTACCGCGGCCTGCAACGCGGTCAGCTGCAGGCCGAGGCTGGGAAGGCCGAAGAAGACGAAAAACAACTGGACGATGAACGGCGTGTTGCGGATCAGCTCGACATAGAGCGCGACCAGCGCGCGGGCCCATTTGAGGCCCCAACGCGCCGTCGCCGCGCCGCCGATGCTGAGCGCGATGCCGAGCGTGGCGGCGATCGCCGTCAGACCGAGCGTGACTCCAGCGCCTTTCAGCAGCAGGCCGAAATATTCGGCCAGGACGCTGAAGTCGAGCTGATACCCCATGGATGGCTTACACCGACCCTTGCGGCCTCTCACCCATCACCCACTCCGTGTCATTCCCGCGGAAGCGGGAATCCAGGGCCACAGAACTCGTCGCTCGCCCTGGACCCCGCTTTCGCGGCGGTAACAGCGAGAAGAAGTGGACGATGAGCCGCGATCCGTGAATTCCGGAATCAGAAGTCGCTCGGCAGCGGCTGCTTCAACCATTTCACGGCCAGGGTGTTCAGGCTGCCGTCCTTTCGCATTCCCGCGACAACATCGTTCAGCTTCTGCTGCAACCGGGTCTCGCCCTTCTTGACCGCCATGTTCGAGGGCGAGGTCAAGAGCTGGAACTTCTCGACCGGTTCGATTGCCGGCTGCTTGGCCAGGATGGTGGCGCCGACATCGTTGCCGACCACCATCAGCTGGGCCTGGCCCGACAGGAAGGCGGAAATGACGCCGTTGTAATCGCTGTACCGCTGAATGTCGGCGCCCTCCGGCGCGACCTTGGTGACTTCGGTATCCTCCAGCGTGCCGCGATTGACGGCGATGGTCTTACCCTTGAGATCGGCCGGACCCTTCACGTCCACGTCGCGCGGGCCCATGACGGCGATGTAATAAGGCGCGTAGGGAGCGGTGAAGTCGACGACCTGGGCGCGTTCGTCACTGTAACCGATGCTCAGCAGCGCATCGACTTTATGCTCCACCAGGAAGGGAATGCGGTTCTGGCCAGTGATGCCCACCAACTCCGCCTTCACGCCGATGGCCTTCGCAATGAGGTCGGCCATCTCGACATCGTAGCCATCGATTTTCATGTCCGCGCCCAGCGAGGCGAACGGCGGGAAATCCTCGAAGATCCCAATCTTGATGGTTCCAGCTTTGACAACATCGTCAAGGCCATCGGCCCGGGCCGAACCCGCGCCGGCCGTCAGCAGGGAAAGGGTCAGGGCGAGGCCCAGGCTCTGAATCAGCATCAATCGACGTGACATTGGAACTTTCATGATCGCCTCCTGAGAATTTTTCGGTTTGGTTTGACGCATCGCAACATCGGCGTCTCCCGACGGCGACTTTTCATCGCTCAGGCGGGAGGCATAGAGCCGCGGTGATCTTCGACCTTGCCGCATCGAGCGGCAAGCGCGCAATTGCAGTCGGCGGAGGCCCCGAGCAATTGCGACCGACGCAATTGCCGATCATCGATACCTGCGAGAGCGTGCTAGCCGCCGCGATCTCCGTGATCCCGGAAATGTGGGAGCGGCGACCCCACAGAATCCGGTCAATTTCGCCAACGATCGCGGTATTCCCGGATGTGGCAAATGCGGGGACGACGCCAACCCAGATACTTCCGGCCGCACGCGTCCGTCACCGCTCTCGCTCACGGCGCTGCCGAAACGCTGAACGGCGTCGTCGTCAGCACCAGGTAGGCGTCGTCGCGCATCAGCCGCATCTCGTAGTCGCCGGCGGCGAGCGGGCCGCCGATGACGGAGTCGTCGAAGGTGGCCGTGCCCTCGATGGCCGCACCGGTGTAGACGAAGGCGACGTAGTTCATCTGGTCGGGGTCGCCCGCCTTGTAGATGCCGAGCCAGTCGCGGCGGTTGCCGGGCGCGTTCTTCCAGCTCGCCAGGATCGGCTCGTTGTCGGCGTAGTTCGGATGGTCGACGCCGACGGTCGGCACGGCGCCCGGCTCCGCCATCCAGAACGGCGCCCGCGCCAGCTCCTTGCCGTCGGCATCCAGCAGCACCGCGTCGTAGGCGCCCGCCTTCAACAGCACGCTGCCGAACGTGACGACCGACCGGCGGTCGGTGCCGTCGTTGCTGGGCATGGACATGAGCGGCGCCGTCGGCGCCCCGCCGGAGGCGACGATCGCGATATGCCCGCCCTCCAGCCGGCCGTCCTCGCTGCCGGCGGCGTGGAAGCGCACGGCCAGCGGCTCGCCCACCGCCACGACGCGGCGGTCGAGCGACACCATCGCGGGCGCCGGGCCGGGGATGGCCTTGAAGGTGGAGACGACGCCGTGATGGTCCGACGGCCAGGGCGTGATGCCGATATCGATATCGGGGCCGCCGGTCTCGCCGACGATCTGGCTGGCGACGGTGGTGGAATTGCCGAGGGAATAGATCTGGTCGATGCGGTCGATGGCCTCGTTGGCGTCGCGGTGCGGCACCGGATAGCCGGAGGTCCAGGTGATGCCGGGCTTGGCCACGGGATCGGGATTGATCTCGCGATAGGAGTCGCGAAAGCCGGCGTCGGCCAGCGCCTTGCTCACCGGCCATTCCAGCGCGAAGCGCAGCTGCGGCCGGGCGGTGACCGTCGCCGCCGTCCAGTCGAGGTGCGAGGGTGCGTTGAAGTCGCCGCCGATGAAGACGGGCACGCCGCTAGCCGCCAGCGGCGACAGCACGGTGATGTAAGGCCCGATCTCCGGCAGCCGCGTGTCCGTCTCGATCTTCAGCACCTCCTCGGCCGTCTTGCCGTCGCGCACGGCATAGGGGCCGTCGGGATCGGAGGTCAGGTGGATGTCGCCGACCGCCACGAAACGCCCGGGCCGGAGCTCCGCAAGCGCATAGTCGGCATCGCCGGCCGGCGGATCGAACAGCGGATAGCGCGACATGATGTGGTGCCGCTCGCTGGCATAGGGATAGCCCAGCGTCGCCGCGAACTCACGCGTCTGCCCCTCCGGCTCCTGCAGCAGCACGATGTCGGCATCGGCGGCGCGGATGGCATCGAAGACGCGCCCGATATTCACCTGCTGGCCGCCCAGCCAGACATTGAAGATCATGATCCGCAGCTCGACCGCCTCGTCGGCCTGCGCCGATGCCGCCATGCATAGACTCAACAGCACCGCCAGTGATGTCAGTATGCTTCGCAACTGTCGCATTGCCTCCCCCATATTGTTGCGCCTCTCGCGGGCGTTATCCAAAGCGATCGATGTGACTGGCGCGTGACCCCCGCATGAATGTTCTCCTTCACAGCGGGTAGCTCGCATTCGGCCAGACCTTTCAATTCAGGAAGACTTGGATCGACGCCGGTGCGTCCTTCGACAAGCTCAGGATGAGGGATCTTCTTTGTGCCACCAAAATTCTTCCTCATCCTGAGCTTGTCGAAGGACGCACCGGCGACAATGCAACTCTTACCTCAAGCCGGCACCATCGCCGCATTGCGCGCGCGCAGCGTGCCCTCCGGCGGCGCGGCCGGCAGCGTGGTCACCGGGCAGGTCGCGCGGATGCGGTCGTGGAAGTCCTTGATCGCGTGCTCGTAGTCCGAGAGCGGGCCGGG
>JBGPEQ010000329.1:0-5246 GCA_041482855.1 Dongiaceae bacterium
GTTCATGCCGGCGGCCACGGCCTTCACGCCCTCGCGGACGATGGCCTGGGCCAGCACGGTGGCGGTGGTGGTGCCGTCGCCGGCGAGATCGTTGGTCTTCGAGGCGACCTCGCGCACCATCTGGGCGCCCATGTTCTCAAACTTGTCGGACAGCTCGATCTCCTTGGCGACGGTCACGCCGTCCTTGGTGATGCGGGGCGCGCCGAACGACTTGTCGAGCACGACGCAGCGGCCCTTGGGCCCAAGCGTAACCTTCACGGCGTCGGCCAGAATGTCGACGCCCCGGAGCATGCGCGCGCGCGCGTCGCCCCCAAATTTCACGTCTTTCGCAGCCATACTTCAAACTCCTCCTGAAATCATTCCTGATAGGGTCTTTTTGGGGTCCGGGACTAGGCGGCCTTTTTCTTGGCGTGGGCACCACCCTCGATGACGCCCATGACGTCGGACTCCTTCATGATCAACAGCTCTTCGCCGTCGATCTTGACCTCGGTGCCCGACCACTTGCCGAACAGAATCCGGTCGCCCGGCTTCAGGTCGATGGGGATCAGCTTACCCGACTCATCGCGGCCGCCCGGACCGACGGCGACGATCTCGCCTTCCATCGGCTTCTCCTTGGCGGTGTCCGGGATGATGATGCCGCCGGCCGACTTCGATTCCTGCTCGACGCGACGCACCACAACCCGATCATGCAACGGACGAAACTTCATTGCGGAACCTCCGTTATCTCTCTGTGTTTGTTGAATGAACTGGCTTTTTGCCAGGGGGACGCCCGGGCGCTGTTAGCACTCCCAGGCGACGAGTGCCACGCATGTATTCGCAATGCGCCCGCGAGTCAAGCGGCGCGTGGCGGGGTCGCAGGAGTTCGCCGGCGCCCTGCCCGCACGGGCGCTGGCAGCAGTCTCGCTCTTAGGCTGCTAAGCTATTGTTTTTATTGATTCTTAACCTAGCTGTGTCAGCATCGTGAACGAGTCCGAGTTGGTGCGACCCAAGACAGAAAGTGTTGGAGACCATGGGCGACTTCGTTAAGCAGCTGCAGAGCTACCGGCTGACCACGGCCGAGATCCTCTATCACATGCCCGACCATCCCGCCCTGCTGCAGACGTTCATTTGGCAGGAGCTGGACATCGCGCCGCGTTTCCCGGTGCTCTGCCGGTTCCTCGATTTCTGGTCCCACAAGCTCGAGGGCAAGCTGCATTCCGTGCGCGTCGCCTCGATCGGGCTGATCAAGCCGGCCGAATTCCGCTACGCCAACTGCAGCCTCACGCTGCAATAGCCCGTCCGCGCCCAAACGCCGCGCCCCTTGCCGATGGGCGAGGGGGCCGCTAGAACGCGCTCCCGCGTGATCGTCCATCGCGGGCGCCCCTCGCAACGTCGCGCAATGACTCTCGGCGTCGCTGCATCGCCATCGCGCGTCCTTCGACAGGCTCAGGATGAGGTCCAGTCTTACTGGCACAGAGAACGTCCCTCATCCTGAGCCTGTCGAAGGACGCAGGGTGCTGCTCCCAGTTACTGACAGCAATCCCACGGGCGACCGCGCCATCGGCTTCTGGCTGCTCGCCTGCTGCGCCATGATCTTCGTGATGGTGGTCATCGGCGGCCTCACGCGGCTCACCCAGTCCGGGCTCTCGATCACCGAGTGGCGGCCCATCAGCGGCATCTTGCCGCCGCTGTCGGAGGCGGAGTGGCAACAGGAGTTCGTGCTCTACCAGCAGATTCCCGAGTTCCGGCAGCTCGACTCCGGCATGACGCTGGAAGAGTTCAAGGGCATCTTCTGGTGGGAATACGTTCATCGGCTGTGGGGGCGGCTGATCGGGGTCGTTTTCGCGGCGGCATTCCTGGTGTTCCTGCTGCGCCGCCGGATACGTCGGCCCCTGGTTCCACACCTCATCGTCATGTTCGTTCTCGGCGGGCTGCAGGGCGCGCTCGGCTGGTTCATGGTGCAAAGCGGCCTCAGCGTGCGGACCGATGTGAGCCAGTACCGCCTGGCGGCGCATTTGCTGACTGCGCTCGCGATCTACACTTACATGTTCTGGATCGCCTTGACGCTGCTGCGGCCGGAACCTACCGAGGCCGCCGCCAGGAGATTGCGGCCGCATCTGCTGGCGATTGCGGGCGTGCTGGTCGTGACCTTGACGTTCGGCGCCTTCGTGGCCGGGCTCAATGGCGGCCTGATCTACAACAGCTTTCCGCTGATGGGCGGGGCGCTCGTTCCCGGCGATGCGTTCCAGACCGCGTGGAGCGCGTTCGAAGATCCGGCGACGGCGCAATTCATCCATCGCTGGCTGGCCATGACCACGGTGGCGCTCGTGCTGACGCTGTGGCTGCGGCGGCGCGGCCTGTCGGCGCCGGCGGCGCGGCCGATCGGCGGGCTTGCCGCCATGGCCCTGCTGCAAGCCGGGCTCGGCATCGGCACGCTCCTGCTCCAAGTCCCGATCCCGCTCGCCGCCGCCCACCAGGCCGGCGCCGTCCTGTTGTGGACGCTCGCCTTGTGGGGCCTGCACAGGACGCGATAACCTCTGCCCCTCGGCAACAAAGGGGAACGCGCCATGCAGCCGGTGAATTGGGGCATCATCAGCACGGCCTTGATCGGCACCGAGAAGGTCATCCCGGCGATGCAGAAGAGCAAGCATTGCCGCATCCAGGCGATCGCCTCGCGCGATCTCGCACTGGCGAAGAAATGGGCCAAGGAGCTGGGCATTCCCAAGGCCTACGGCTCCTATGAGGAGCTGCTGGCCGACCGCGAGATCGAGGCGGTCTACAACCCGCTGCCCAACCATCTGCATGTGCCCTGGTCAATCAAGGCGGCCGAGGCCGGCAAGCATGTACTGTGCGAGAAGCCGATCGCGCTCGACGCCAAGGAGGCCGAGCAGCTGGTGGCGGCGCGCGACCGCACGGGCAAGCTGATCACCGAGGCCTTCATGGTGCGGGGACATCCGCAATGGCTGCGGGCGCGCGAGCTGGTGCGGCAGGGCAAGATCGGCGAGCTGCGGGCCGTCCAGGGCTTCTTCAGCTATTTTCTCACCGATCCCACCAACGTCCGCAACATGGCGGACATCGGCGGCGGCGGGATCTACGACATCGGCTGCTATCCGATCGTCACCTCGCGCTTCCTGTTCAGCGCCGAGCCGACGCGGGTGGTGGGACTTATCGAGTACGATCCCGTGCTGAAGATCGACCGGTTGTCGAGCGCCATCCTCGACTATCCCAAGGGCCAGGCCAGCTTCATGTGCTCGACCCAGTTGGTGCCCTATCAGCGCATGCAGATCTTCGGCACCACCGGGCGGATCGAGGTGGAGATCCCCTTCAACGCGCCGCCCGACCAGCCCTGCCGCATCTTCGTCGATGACGGCAGCGCGCTCGGCGACGCCTCGGCGCGCGCAGAATCTTTCCCGGTGTGCGACCAGTATGCCATCCAGGGCGACCTGTTCTCCGAGGCGATCCGCAGCGGCAAGCCGCCAGAATTCCCGCTCGAGAGCGCGGTCCAGAACATGCGGATCATCGACGCCATCTTCCGCTCGGCCAAGGCGGGGCGATGGGAGCCGGTGTGAGCATCACTTCCATCTTGTGGAAGCGGCCCCCGACAGGTTAGCCTTTGACCAAACGATCAAGAATTCGCCAATTCAATCAGAAGAACCAGGGACAAGGAGGCTCACAATGAGGGACAAATCGTTGCGCCTTTCCATTCTTGCAGGCGCCGCCATCGCCGTTGCGGGCGCCGCCGTGGCGACCGCCAGGGCGGACATGATGAGCAGCCTCGGCCAAGGCGAGGGCGAAGTCGCCATCGTCGCCTGGGCCGGCTATATCGAGCGCGGCGAGACCGACAAGGCCTATGACTGGGTCACCGCGTTCGAGCAGCAGAGCGGCTGCAAGGTCTCGGTCAAGGTGGCCGCGACCTCGGACGAGATGGTCTCGCTGATGAACGGCGGCGGCTTCGATCTCGTCACGGCCTCGGGCGACGCCTCCTTGCGGCTCGTCGCCGGCGGCACGGTGCAGGAGATCAACACCGCGCTGGTGCCGAGCTTCGGCACCGTCGATCCGCGCCTGCAGAACGCGCCCTGGCACACGGTGGGCGGCAAGCATTACGGCGTGCCCTATCAGTGGGGCCCCAACGTGCTCATGTACAACGCCAAGGTGTTCGAGAACGCGCCGCAGAGCTGGAATGTCGTATTCGAGCCAATGAAGCTGCCGGACGGCAAGTCGAACAAGGGCCGTGTCCAGGCCTACTATGGCCCCATCTACATCGCCGATGCCGCGCTCTATCTGATGAGCGTCAAGCCGGAGTTGGGCATCAAGGATCCGTATGAGCTGAGCAAGGAGCAATTCGACGCGGCGGTCGACCTGCTGAGAGCGCAGCGCGGCATCGTGCAGAAGTACTGGAGCGACGCCACCGCGCAGACCGAGGACTTCGTCAATGAAGGCGTCGTCGCGGCGCCGTCCTGGCCCTATCAGGTCAATCTGCTGCGCGGCAGCGGCAAGATCCAGATCGGCAGCACCGTGCCGGCCGAGGGCGCCACCGGCTGGGCCGACACGACCATGATGCATTCGCAGGCCCCGCATCCGAACTGCGCCTATATGTGGCTCGAGCACTCCCTCCAGAAGGACGTGCAGGCGAGCGTCGCGGCCTGGTTCGGCAGCGTGCCGGTGGTGCCGACGGCCTGCACGGGCAACGCGTTGCTGACGGACACTGGCTGCCAGACCAACGGCATCGCCAACTTCGCGCGCATCCATTTCTGGAAGACGCCGGTCGCGGACTGCGGCGACGAGCGCGGCAAGACCTGCGTCGGCTACAAGGACTGGGTGAGCGCCTATCAGGCGATCCAAAGCGGTACGTGATCGTGGCTCCGGGTGGGTCTCGTTGGGAGGCCCACCCGGGTGCCTTCGACGTTTCCTGAAATGACCGACTCCTCCTCCCCCGCTGTCGCCTTCCACAACGTCAGCCGCCACTTCGGCGACGTGCGCGCGGCCGACGATGTCAGCTTCGAGATCGAGGACGGCGAGTTCTTCGCACTGCTGGGGCCGTCGGGCTCGGGCAAGACGACCTGCCTGCGCCTCATTGCCGGCTTCGAGCAGCCGACGGCCGGCGACATCCGCATCCACGGCAAGCCGATGGGGGGCGTGCCGCCCTATGAGCGCGACGTCAACACGGTGTTTCAGGACTACGCCCTGTTCCCCCATATGAGCGTGGCGGCCAACGTCGCCTATGGATTGATGATCCGCAAGGTGGCGAAGGCCGAGCGTCTGGCCAA
>JBGPEQ010000330.1:0-5230 GCA_041482855.1 Dongiaceae bacterium
CCGCCCGTCTTCATGGTCTTGGCGGTGAGCGCGGCGCCGCAGATGAGCGGCGGTCCGCCGCCGACGATACCGTTGGCGCCCAGCATTCCCTTCGACAGGTCGGCGATGTGCATGGAGCCGCCCTTGCCGCCGCACAGCCCATCCTTCTTGCCGAAGATCTCCGCCATCATCGCCTGCTCGTCGCAGCCCTTGGCGATGCAGTGGCCGTGCCCGCGATGGGTGCTGGCGATGACGTCGCGATCGTTGAGGTGCATGCACACGCCGACGCCCGAAGCCTCCTCGCCGGCATAGAGATGCACAAACCCCGGAATGCTGCCGGCGGAAAATTCGTCATGCACGGCATCCTCGAATTCGCGGATCATCCGCATCTTCTTGTAGGCCTTGAGAAGATCGTCCCTGCTGAGTTGCATCGAGTTCCTCCGATGGTGTTGGTCTTTGTGGCGCGTGCAGCGACGTCGGCCAGCCCCTGAGCAGTCGCTTGAGCACGCGCCCTCCCGACGAGCATGTTTCTCTTGTCGCGCGCCCCCAACAAATGCAACGGCCGCGCGATATCTGCAAGACTACGTACGATCCCGCCCGGATGTAAAGTCGCACCGTGACATGGCTGACCATAGTATCTGCATAACACGCCGCCGACCGCCGCCGCGGGCGAAGCGCTGCATAGCCTGAGAAGACTGCCTCGCTTGCATGACCAGGGTGCGCCCTTCGACAAGCTCAGGATGAGGGAGAATTTTGGCGGCACGAAGAATGCCCCTCATCCTGAGCTTGTCGAAGGACGCACGGAGCCGATCCCACCCTCGTGTGGCAAGTGTTCGGTTTCAGGGCGTCGCTGTTCTAGCGCCGGCCGAGCGCGGTTGCGAACGCCTGCGCTCGCTCACGAACCACCGCCGGTGTCGCGCTCGGAACGAACAGCGCCGAGCCCAACCCGAACCCGCTGGCTCCGGCCGCCAGATACGCGACCATGCTTTCCGGCGCAATGCCGCCCACGGGCAGCAGGAGCGTCTCCGGCGGCAACACCGCGCGCCACGCCTTCACCACGGCCGGCGGCAGGGCCTCGGCCGGGAACAGCTTCAAGCCGTCGGCGCCCGCGCCGAGGGCCGCGAAGCCTTCGGTCGGCGTGGCCACGCCGGGCACGCAGATCAGGCCCTGGCGCTTGGCCTCGCGGATGATCGCGGCATCGCCATGGGGCATCACGATCAGCCCGCCGCCGGCGTCTTTCACGCGGACCACGTCTTCCGTCCGCAGCACCGTGCCGGCGCCGACCAGCGCACGCGCGCCGAAGGCCTTCGCCAGGAGTCCGATGCTCTCGAACGGCCGCGGCGAATTGAGCGGCACCTCGATGATGCGGAAGCCGGCGTCGATGAGGACCTGGCCGACGGCAAGCGCATTCTCCGGCGCCAGGCCGCGCAGGATGGCGACCAGCGGCAGTTCGGCCAGGGCCTGGCGCAGATCGACGCTCATGAGCGCGCCGCGAGGATGCGGCGGATGCCGATGACCGCGGCCTCCTCCGGTCCAGTGCGGCTCTCGATGCCGAGCTGCGACAAGGCCTCGGCATAGCGCGGCGCCAGTGTCGATGAGCCGACGATTGTCGGACTGGTGGTCGCGACATGCGGCGATCCCACCCAGACGGTGGCCTCGGCGATCTCCCGCCCGATCAGCAGGCCCGAGAGATAGGAGGCGACGCCGGATGCGGGCAACCGTTCGAACAGCGCCAGGGTGCGCACGCTGAACAGGCGCTTGAGCAGGCCGCCGCCCGCCTTGCTGCCGTAGTCGACGCCGCGCCGGAACGCCGCGGGATCGTGCTCATCGCCGGCCATGAGCCGGCCGAGAATGCCATGGCCCCTCAGCAACGCAAACAGCTCGCCGGTCATGAAGGTGGCGAAGCGCGTGATCCGCCCGGCCTCCACGATCGCCCATTTGCTGTGGGTGCCCGGCAGCACGAACAGGCGGCGCGGCGGATCGCCCTCGGCAAGGCAGCCGACGATCTGCGTCTCCTCGCCGCGCATGACATCGGGCACGCCATCCTCGTCGGTGCGCATGACCCCAGGCACCAGCCACGCCGCGTGTCCGGCGGGCGACGAGACCGAAACCAGTTTTCCCGCGAGGTCGCCAGCGCCGGCCGGACATTCGACATAGGGCGCCTCGCGCCAGCCCTGCCGGCTCCCGATCATGCCGCTGGCCACCACGGGTATGCGGCCGTGCTGCTGCATCCACGGTCCGACCAGCCGATCGAAGCTGCTGCCGAAGTCGCCGCTCGCCACGCTCAGAATCCCCGCAGCCGCGTCGATCCGCTCAATGATCGCGCCACCGCCACCAACCAGCCAAGCCCGAAACCGCGTGGTGCCCCAATCGATGGCTATGAGGGAGGCGCTATTGCTCACGCCATCATCCTCGCATCAAAATCAGTAGAAGGGGACCACAGATGAACACGGATGAGCACAGATGAACACAGATGTTGAAATTCAAAGGATCACTCGTCGCACTTCGATCCGCGCGCGCCCAAAGCTTCAGAACGTCGCGGACACCCCGCCGTCGACCAGCATGATCTGGCCGGTGACGTAGCGGCTGTCGTCGGAGCAGAAGAAGAAGGCGGGGCCCGCGATGTCGTCGGGCTTTCCGGGGCGGCCGGCCGGCAGGCGGCCATACTTGAGATAGATGTCCTTGAACCAGTCGGTCTCGTGCTCGTGGCTGCCGTCGGCCTGGCGCGCCATGCGCGTGTCGATGAAGCCGGGCGCGATGGCGTTGACGTTGATGCCCTTGTCCGCGAGGTCGCAGGCGAGGCTGCGCGTCATATTGACCACGCCGCCCTTGGCCGTGCTGTAGGGCAGCGAGTCGCGGCTGCCGCGCACGCCCATGATGGAGGCGATGTTGAGGATGCGCGCGCACGGGCTCTTGGCGAGAAAGCGTGCGGCCGCGACGGTGCAGATGAGCACGCTGTCGAGATTGGTCCGCAGCACTTTCGAGAAGCGGTCATAGGTCAGGTTGTTGAAGGTGCTGATGTCGAGGATGGCGGCGTTGTTGACGAGGATGTCGAGCCGACCCCAGCGTGCCGTCGCGGCGCCGATGGCCGCCGCGGCATGGGCCGGATTGGTGACGTCGGTCTGCTGCGCCGTCACATCGGAGCCGGTTTCCTGCACGATCCGCCGCGCGGTCTCCGTGGCCACGTCGACGTCGATGTCCGCGATCAGCACGCGGGCACCTTCCGACGCCAGCCGCGCCGCGATGGCCTCGCCGATGCCGCGCGCCCCGCCCGTGACGATGGCGACGCGATCCTGCAACCGCCGGTGTTGCGGCATGGCCCCCTCCCCGCTTCCCCCGCGCGTTCTATCCGCCGCCGCGCAGTTCGATTCGACGGGAGACTAGCAGAGCCAGGAGGAAGGTCACGCCGAGAATCAGCGTTACCAAGGCGTTGATCTCCGGCGTGAAGCCGACGCGCATCATCGCCCACAGGCGGATCGGCAGGGTCATGTCGTTGCTGAAGAGGAAGAAGGTGATGAGCGTCTCATCGAGCGACAGCGTGCAGGCCAGCAAGCCCGCCGCCACCACGGCCGAGCGCATATGCGGAAACAGCACATGGCGGAAGGTCTGCCAGCCGTTGGCGCCGAGGTCGTAGGACGCCTCGACCATGCTGGGCGACAAGACGCGCAGCCGCGTCATCAGCAGCCGGTAGGTGAGCGCCAAGAGGAACGCCACATGGCCGATCGTCACGGTCACCAGGCTGCGGTCGATGCCGACTTCGCGGAAGAAGATGACGAGCGACAAGCCCGTGATGATCGGCGGCAGCAGGAACGGCAGATAGACCAGCAGCTCCAGAAAGCGCCGGCCGCGATTGCGCGGGTCGTTGGCATAGAACGCGATGACCAGGCCAAGCACGAGCGACAGCGCGACGGCGGCCACGGCGACCGTCAGGCTGTTGCGCAGCGCCGCCAGGATGTCCGCGTTGTGGATGAGCCGCCCATACCAGGCGAGGGTAAAGCTGCTGAAATCCACCTTCTGCTGCTTCACCTCGAAGACGGAGAAGAGCGCGACCACCAGCGCCGGGGCGTAGAGCGCGAACAGCACGAGCGCCGTCATACCGCCGAGCACCCAATCGGTCATGCGTTCCGCGCGCGACATCGCTCACACCCGGCTGCGGCGGCCAACCGCGCCGGCCACGCCGATCACCGCCAGCACCACGATCAGCAGGATGACCGCCAGCGCCGACCCCAGCGGCCAGTTGAAGCCCATGCCGAACTGGCTCTGGATCACCCGTCCGTAGGTGAATCCGACGGTGCCGCCGACCATCTGCGGCGTGAAGAAATCGCCCATCGCCAGGATGAACACGAATAGGCTGCCGACGATGGTGCCGGGCAGGCTGAGCGGAAGCACGACATGGCGAAACGACTGCCCTGGGCGCGCACCCAGATCGGCCGAGGCTTGAATGAGTCCGAGCGGAATGCGCTCGAGCGACAGGAACACCGGCAGGATCGCGAACGGCAGATAGACGACCGCCATCGTGATGAGCACGGCGCGCTGGTTGTAGAGGAAGGCCAGGCTCGGCGCATCCAGCAGGCCGAGGGCGACCAGCGCCTTGTTGAGGAAGCCGTTGAGGCCGAGGATGCTGCGCATGGCATAGAGCTTGATGATGTAGCTCATGAACAGCGGCACGACGCTCACCAGCAGCAGCGAGTAGCGCCAGCGGCCGCGCCGCCGCCAGATGAAATAGGCGACGGGATAGCCGAGCAGCAGGCCGATCGCCATCACCTGGGTCGCCAGTTTCAGCGTGCCGACGAAGACGCGCGGGTAGATCTCGTTGCGGAAGAACTCGAGATAGTTGGCGAGCGTGAAATCGGCGATGAGCTGATTGTTCTCGACCCGCCAGAAGCTGTAGGTGAGAAAAGCGACGAGCGGCGCCAGCACGAATAGCAGCGGAAACGCGAACGCCGCGGCGGAATGTGCCAGGATGTGCACGCGCGGGCGGATCATGGGCTTCCAGGTGTCAGCTGCACGGGCAACGTGCGTCCTTCGACAGGCTCAGGATGAGGGGATATCTTCATGGCACAAAGAAATGCCCTCATCCTGAGCTTGTCGAAGGACGCACACCGTCGATCTAAGTTTCCATCCGATAGCGCTAAGCGGGAACCCAGACAAGACGTCACGCCACCGTGTACCGCTTCAGCGCATCCCAGTTGAGATCGAAGCCTAGTCCGGGCTTGGTCGGCAATGGAATCTCGCCGTTTACGATTTTCAA
>JBGPEQ010000331.1:0-5214 GCA_041482855.1 Dongiaceae bacterium
CGAGCGTTCCGTTTTTCACGATCTCCGGTTCCGACTTCGTGGAAATGTTCGTTGGTGTAGGTGCGTCGCGTGTGCGCGATATGTTTGAGCAGGCAAAGAAGAATGCGCCTTGCATCATTTTCATCGATGAAATCGATGCGGTGGGCCGTCATCGTGGTGCCGGTCTCGGCGGCGGCAATGACGAGCGAGAGCAGACACTCAACCAGTTGCTGGTCGAGATGGATGGCTTCGAGGCCAACGAAGGCGTCATCCTGATCGCCGCCACCAACCGGCCGGACGTGCTCGATCCCGCGCTCCTGCGCCCCGGCCGCTTCGACCGCCAGGTCGTGGTGCCCAACCCCGACATCGCCGGCCGCGAGCAGATCCTGAAGGTCCATATGCGCAAGGTGCCGCTGGCGCCCGATGTCGATGCCCGCGTCATCGCGCGCGGCACGCCCGGCTTCTCCGGCGCCGACCTCGCCAATCTCGTCAACGAGGCGGCGCTGCTGGCCGCCCGCAACGGTCGCCGCGTCGTCACCATGGTCGAATTCGAGTCCGCCAAAGACAAGGTCATGATGGGCGCCGAACGCAGGTCGATGGTGATGACGGAGGAGGAGAAGCTCGCCACGGCCTATCACGAGTCGGGCCATGCCATCGTCAATCTGAGCATTCCCGAATGCGACCCGCTGCACAAAGTGACGATCATCCCGCGCGGCCGGGCGCTCGGCGTCACCTGGAGCCTGCCTGAACGCGACCGCCTGAACTACACGATGGTCTGGATGAAGGCGCGTATCGCGCAGGCATTCGGCGGGCGTATCGCGGAGCAGCTGATCTATGGCGAAACCCATTTGAACAGCGGCGCCTCCAGCGATCTGAAGTCCGCCACCAGCCTCGCCCGCAGCATGGTCACCGAGTTCGGCATGAGCCAAAAGCTCGGACCGCTGCGCTACAACGACAACGAGGAAGAGGTCTTCCTCGGACATTCGGTGACGCAGCGCAAGAACGTCTCCGACGCCACCGCCCAGCTGATCGACGAGGAGGTTCGCCACATCGTCGAGGAGGGCGAGGCAACGGCGCGCAAGATTCTCACGGAAAGGCTGAATGATCTGCATGCCCTCGCCAAGGCGTTGATGGAGTACGAGACGCTCTCGGGCGAGGAGGCGAAGGCGGTCATCCGCGGCGAGCCGATCAAGGTCGGCGGCGAAACGCCGCCGCCGCGTGCGCGCTCGTCGGTGCCGACCAGCGGTACGCCGGCGCGCGACGATCCCAGCAAGGGCCGCCCGCCCGGTGGCCTCGAGCCGGAGCCGCAGCCGGGCGCCTGAGGCGCAACCCGGAAGAACGGTCATTCGGGGGCGGGTTCCGGACCCGCCCTTGCCGTTTGCGAGGCCGCCGACGAACGGGGATAATCGGTGTATCCGCTGCGGCATCCGTGTTTATCTGTGTTCAACCATGGTTTGCTTCCTCTTTGACGGCGCATGGCGGCTGAGTCTGCGTTCTACCTGAAGCCCACCGGGCTCATGACCGGCAGAGCGGCCGCCAATGCCTGCGCCGAGGGCGCGACTGCGCGGCTGGCCGGCGGGCCCGTTGCCTTCAATGCGGCTGAAGTGATCCGGCGCGATGGCGTCGCGCGCGATATCGGAGCCAGCGCCTTGAACGCTCTCCGCTCCTGTCGGTTGCGCGACGATGTGGATCGGTCCGCGGCGATTGAGGAGCGGCTGCGCGTCATCACCGCATCGCGTCCGCCCTTCGCCGGCCTGGCGATCGACCGTCCGCGCCTGATGGGCGTGGTCAACGTCACGCCCGACAGCTTTTCGGACGGCGGCCGCTACGCCTCGCGCGGCGCCGCTATCGCCCACGGCCGCGCGCTCATGGTCGCGGGCGCCGACATCCTGGATATCGGCGGCGAGTCGACGCGGCCGGGCGCGGCGCAAGTGTCGACCGGCGAGGAACTCGCTCGCGTCGTTCCGGTCATCGAGGCGCTGACCAAGGATGGCGCGCTCATCTCGATCGATAGCCGCCGCGCCGCCGTCATGCGAGCAGCGCTCGCCGCCGGCGCCCGCATCGTGAATGACGTGACGGCCCTCACCGGCGATCCCGAGAGCTTGTCGATCATCGCCGAGAGCGAGGCCGCCGTCGTGCTCATGCATATGCAGGGCGAGCCGCGGACGATGCAGCAGGAGCCGACCTACCGCGACGCGCCGCTGGATATATACGACTTCTTCGTCGAGCGCGTTGCCGCCTGCGCCGCCGCCGGCATCGATCGGGCGCGCATTGCGCTCGATCCCGGTGTCGGCTTCGGCAAGCGCGATCCCCACAACCTTGCGATCCTGGCCGATCTCACGCTCTATCACGGTCTCGGCTGCGCGCTGCTCCTGGGCGTCTCGCGCAAGAGCTTCATCGGCCGCCTCAGCCGCGGCGAGGATGCCTCTCACCGCCTCGGCGGCTCGCTCGCCTCCGCGCTCGCCGGCCTTGACCGCGGCGTGCAGATCGTCCGCGTCCACGATGTCGCCGAGACGGCGCAGGCGGTGGCGATCTGGCGGGCGATTGCGGGCGAATAAAACCTATAGGTGCCGGGCCGCAAGATTGCGTCGGTTGCTGTTCCGCCTATAGGCTGGCCGCGATGTCCCGCGACTAGGAGGCTCTGTTGGACGAACAGCCGGACTATGTCCTGCCCAGCGAACCTTCCGCCGAGCTCCTTTGTCGACTCCTGCAATACTGGCGATCCAAATGCGTCGAGGGACGGCTGCCCGCGCGGCCCGACATAGACCCGGTGGCCCTGGCCTATATTCTCCCGAACCTCTTCATCATGGACGTCCATGCGGAGGAGGAGCCGGACAAGCGCTTTCGCTTCCGCCTGTTCGGCACCGAGCTGGCCCGGGTTCACGGGCGGGATCTCACGGGTCGCACATTTCACGAGGCGATCGAGCGGGAGCCGGCCGATGGCGCCGTTCGCCATGCCATGCGGCTCGTCGCCGAACGCATTCCCCTCTTCGTCGCCGGCAAGATGCTGTACCTCCGGAACAAGGAATGGCTGAACTTCGAGAACTGCATGCTGCCGCTGCAAAGCGAGTCGGGAGAGGTGAACATGATCCTGGGTGCGACGATCCACTTGTTTCCGTCGAAAAGCCCGGCAGTCAAATAGGGGCAAAGTGATTTCGTGCGCGCCGGTCATGCCGGGTTGGGTGCGGCCCACTTGAGGTCGGCGCGGTTTGTTGCCGCGGCCGTCTTGTCAGGGGGCGATGCCCCGTGCATCCTTCGTTCAGTACTCCGAATCGCGCCCGGGACGATCATGCAGTGACCGAAAATTCGCCACGCGGCAGGCTGGATCAGGTCGAGGCGCGCGCAACGAAGGACGCGCTGGAGGAGCGCGAGGCGCGGCTGCGCTCCATTCTCGAGACCGCCCAAGACTCCATCATCGTCATCGACGAGCGCGGGATCATGGAGTCCTACAGCCCATCGGCGGAGCGGCTCTTCGGCTATCGAGCCGATGAGGCGCTCGGACAGAACGTCAGCATCCTCATGCCGTCGCCCTACAAGGAGCGGCATGATTCCTACCTCGATCACTACCTCGCGACCGGCGAGCGGCGGATCATCGGCATCGGCCGGGTCGTCGTCGGCCGCCGCAAGGACGGCAGCACCTTTCCCATGGAGCTGGCGGTCGGCGAAGCCAGGGTGAACGGAAGGCGGGTCTTCACGGGCTTCATCCGCGATCTTACTGAGCGCCAGCTGGCCGAAAGCCGGATGCAGGAACTGCAATCCGAGCTTTTGCACGTTTCGCGCCTGAGCGACGTCGGCCAGATGGCGTCGGCCCTGGCGCATGAGCTCAACCAGCCGCTGGCGGCCATCGTGAACTACGTGCAGGCGTTGCGCCGGCTCCTGCAGGCAGCCAGCCTGCCGCTGCCGCCGCGCGTCCTCGAGACGATGGACAAGACGGTGGCGCAGGCGGTGCGCGCGGGCGAGATCATCCAGCACCTGCGCGGCTTCATCCGCAAGGGCGAGAGCGAGCGCCGCAGCGAGGATCTGAACAAAGTGGTCGAGGAGGCGACGGCCCTGGGCCTGGTGGGCGCCAAGGAGAGCGGCATCAAGGTGCGCGTCGATCTCAGTCCCGCGGCGATGCCGGTCTTCATCGACAAGGTCCAGATCCAGCAGGTCGTGTTCAATCTGATCCGCAACAGTGTCGAAGCGCTGTCGGAGTCCGATCTGCGGGAGATGTCGGTCTCGACCGCGCGCGGCGAGGACGGCCTGGCGCAAGTCGCGGTCAGCGACACCGGACCGGGCCTGGCGCAGAAGGTCATCGACCAGTTGTTTCAGCCCTTCGTGACGACCAAGGAGAAGGGGATGGGCCTGGGCTTGTCGATCTGCCGCTCTATCGTTGAGGCGCATGGCGGCCGGCTGTGGGCGACACCCAACCCGGTCAAGGGCGTCACCTTCCAATTCACCCTCCCGATGGCGGAGCATGGCGAGCCCGAAGATGAGGATTGAAGGACCCGTCTACGTCGTCGACGATGACGACGCCGTGCGCGACTCGTTGGCGCTGCTGCTGGAGGCGGCCGGCCTCCGCGTCGAGGCGTTCGCCGGCGCCGCCGCGGCACTGGCCCGCTGCCGGGACCAGCGGCCGGCCTGCGTCGTCACCGATGTCCGCATGCCCGAAATGGATGGTTTGGAGCTTCAGCGGCGATTGGCTCAGATGCATGCGCAGCTCCCGGTGATCGTCATCACCGGTCACGGCGACGTGCCGCTGGCCGTCCAGGCGATGAAGGCCGGCGCCGTCGACTTCATCGAGAAACCGTTCTCCGACGACCTGATTCTCGCCAGCATCGAGACGGCGGTGGCGCGCGAGCGCCGAGGCGCCGGATCGAGCGCCATCGTCGGCGAGTTCGGCGATCGCCTCGCTCGCCTGACGCCACGCGAACGCGAGGTCTTCCATCAACTCATCGTCGGCCATCCGAACAAGGTCATCGCCTACAACCTGGACATCAGCGCCCGGACGGTCGAGATCCACCGCGCGCGCGTCATGGAGAAGATGGAAGTACGAAGCCTGCCCGAGCTGGTCCGGCTCGCGATCGAGGCCGGTGTCGAAATGCCCGCCTGACGGTCAGGCGGCGCCGTTTGTCCGCTGGCCGGCTGTTGCGGCGCGATTGCCGCGCAATGCGGTCTCGATTGCATTCATCAGAATCTGATCGTCCACCGGCTTTTCGAGAAAGGCGACGGCGCCCGCTTCGAGCGCTCGCGCCC
>JBGPEQ010000332.1:0-5212 GCA_041482855.1 Dongiaceae bacterium
AGCGGGAACTCTGTCGCTTGCCCTGGACCCCCGCTTTCGCGCTGGGGGATGCACACATCTCAAGGGAGCGCCAAGAGAGCACTCCCCCTCCCCTCGCGGGAGGGGGTTGGGGGAGGGGCTGCGCGCGGCAGCGCGCCGAGAGTCCGATCTTGCCGAGGCACAGGCATTGGGATTGGATGCCAGCCGGAGTGTCATTCCGCGCAAAACCGGGTCCATGCAGCTCACGCCCGGGTATCGCACAAGCGGATTCATGCGCGCCTGCCGGCGCGAAACCCCTCCCCCAGCCCCCTCCCGCAAGGGGAGGGGGAGTTCTTTTCTTGCACCTTCTGGAGATGTGTGAATCCCGTAGCGCTTTCGCGGGGGTGACAAATTCAAATGCGGCATCTTCAAGTAAACCCTGCTTTCGAGCGCGGACGCGAGATCGCCCCGCCGCCTGGCCCCCGCGCCGCAATCCCGCCGCAAAACGCCGCGCGAGCGCCCTGATTCCGGGCGCAAGCCGCCACAACGATAGGTTGCACTGGCGCAGGTCGATGCGGGGCATCGGCCGACGACATTCCTGCAGGGGCAACCGACCATGTCCACGACGATTCAAACCGCTCCGGCCGCGCTCCGCGGCAGGCGGCCGCTATTGCGCGTCCGCGGCTTCCTAGGAGCGGCCGCAATCTTCATCAGCGCGCTGCTGCTCCCGCTCGCGGGTGCTTCGGCGCAATCGAACGACGGCTCGCCCAAGGGTGGACTGTTCTTCAAGACCAGCAAGCCCGGCGTCTACTACGAGGCGCCGCTGGTCGATACCGACGTCGCGCTCGCCGTCACCGGGACGATCCTGCGGGCGACGGTGCGTCAGCGCTTCGTCAATCCGTCGAACGCCTGGCTCGAGGGCGTCTACGTCTTTCCGCTGCCGGAGCAGGCGGCGGTCGATCATCTCGCGATGGAGATCGGCGACCGCCATGTGGCGGGCGTCATCAAGGAGCGGCAGGAGGCCAAGGCGATCTACGAGCAGGCGGCGGCGAACGGCCAGCACGCCAGCCTGGTGGAGAGCGAGCGGCCCAACATCTTCACCACCTCGGTCGCCAATATCGGGCCGGGCGAAGCGATCACCGTGGAGATCCAGTACCAAGACAACGTGCGCATCGATGCCGGCACCTACAGCCTGCGCTTCCCCATGGTCGTGGGTCCCCGCTACATCCCGGGCGGGCCGATCGCAGAGGTCTCCGCCAATCCCGACCAGCCGGCGCCGGAGGCAGGCACCGGATGGGCGGCGAACACGGATCGGGTGCCGGATGCCAGCCGCATCACGCCGCCGGTGCTGCAGCCGGGCCAGGGCAAGATCGATCCGGTGCGGCTCGCCATCGACTTCGCGCCGGGCTTCGCGACGGAGCGCATCACCAGCCTCTATCACCCGGTGACCGTGACGGCCGCGGATGACGGCTCGTCGCGCATCGCGCTGGTCGACGGCGACGTGCCGGCCGACCGCGACTTCGTGCTGGAGTGGACGGCGAAGCCGGCGACGGCGCCGACGGCGAGCCTGTTCGCGGAGCAGCGCGGGCCCGACGTCTATCTGTTCGCGACGCTGACGCCGGCGGCCCGCGACAGCGGCACGAACCCCCGCATTGCGCGCGACGTCGTGTTCGTGATCGACACCTCCGGCTCCATGGGCGGCACCTCGATCGTGCAGGCCAAGAGCGCGCTCGCGCTGGCGCTCGACCGGCTGACCGCCGACGACCGCTTCAACGTGATCCAGTTCAATAGCGCGACCGACGCGCTGTTCCCGGACGTGCAGTCCTGGAACGCCGACACGCTGCGCCGGGCCCAGGCCTACGTGGCGGCACTCGTCGCGACCGGCGGCACGGAGATGCGGCCGGCGCTGGCGGGCGAGACGCCGGCGGGGCGGCTGAAGCAGATCATGTTCCTGACCGACGCCGCCGTCGGCAACGAGGCCGAGATGTTCGATGACATCGCGCGGCAGCTGGGCGATCAGCGGCTGTTCACGATCGGCATCGGCTCGGCGCCCAACAGCTATTTCATGCGCAAGGCGGCCGAGCTCGGCCGCGGCAGCTTCACCTATATCGGCGACGTTGCCGAGGTCGGCGAGCGCATGAACGAGCTGCTGCGCAAGCTGGAGGAGCCGGCGGTCACGGACATCGCCGTGCGCTGGCCGGAGGCGGTCGCAGCCACGGCCGAGATGTACCCGGCGACCGTGCCCGATCTCTATGAGGACCAGCCCGTGACGTTCTCGGCGCGGCTGGCGAACGCGAGGCTCGACCGGCTCAGCGGCGTGCTGGCGATCGAGGGGCGCGACGGCGAGGCGGCGTGGCGCCAGGGACTCGACCTCGTCCATGCGCGGGCGGGCGCCGGCGTCGCCGCGGTGTGGGCGCGCGCCAAGCTGAGCGCGATCGAGGACCGGCAGTATCGCGGCGCCAATGCCGAGACCGTGCGGCTGGCCGCGATCCGGCACGCCCTCGCCTACGAGCTGGTGAGCCCGTACACGAGTCTGGTCGCGGTCGATGAGCAGAAGGTGCGGCCGGCCAGCGAGCGGCTCGACAGCGCGGCGGTGGCGACCAACCTGCCGCAGGGGTGGGACTACGACAAGGTATTCGCTGGCGACAGCGCCGGCAGCGGCAATGCGACGCCCTTGCCGGAGCCGGGCAAGCTGATGCGCGAGATCGACTTCACGGGCTCGCCGCTCGATGGCCTGAGCCTGCCGCGCACGGCGACGCCCGGGCCGCTGCACTTGCTGATCGGGACTCTGCTGCTGGCGCTGGCCGCGGCCAGCCTCGGGCTGGGGCGGTGGCGCGGGCGGATGGCGTGACGCGGGTTCATGTCCCCTCCCGCGCGTGAGCGGTCTACGAGATTCAGACATCCTTGCGTTGCATGACCGCCGTGCGTCCTTCGACAAGCTCAGGATGAGGATCATTTCTTGGTGGCGCAAAGAAAGCACCTTATCCTGAGCTTGTCGAAGGACGCACGGTGCCGAACCCGCCTCTCCCGATGGGCGGGCGCGCTGCTGGGCGCGCTGGCGCTGTGGCAGATCGGGACCGGACTGTGGATTCCGGCCAAGGCCTGGCTGGCCCAGATCCTGATCGCGCGGGCCTGGGAGCAGGCGATGGCGACCGGCCGGCCGGCGCCGCCCTGGCCGTGGGCCGACACCGCGCCAGTGGCGCGGCTGCTGGTGCCGCGGCTCGGCATCGACCAGATCGTACTGGCCCATGCGACCGGGCGCACCCTCGCCTTCGGACCGGGCCATCTCGACGGCAGCCCGGCGCCGGGGGATCCCGGCCTTGCGATCGTCAGCGGCCATCGCGACACCAGCTTCCGCTTCCTGGCGGACCTGGCGGTGGGCGACGAGATCCGTATCCAGCGGGGCGACGGCAGCTGGATGAATTTCCGGATGACCGCCGGGGCGGTGCTGGACGAACGGAACGCGCGCCTGCCGCTGCTCGTCAACGGGCCGGTCCGCCTCGCCCTCACCACCTGTTATCCGTTCGACGCCATCCGGCCGGGCGGGCCGCTGCGCTATGTAGCGTGGGCCGAGGCGCAGTGAGGTCGGCGGTCGCGCGACGGGGTCGAGGACGACAGGCGGGAAAGCCGGGCGCCGGGCGAGCGCGATTTTGAACGCCTGATGTGACGGCTGTCACATCCGCAGGCGCGGCAACCGGCATAGCGTCCGCGCGGGCAATCGACGACGCAAGAGGTTCCCTGCGCCGATCGATTCCGCGCACCGATGATGGTCGGCAATGGGCCGACGCGCTGCATCATTTGGCGGCGACCGGTCGCGAACCGGTTTACGGCCGGGCGGACCAAAACGCTTCCGGCATAGGAATTACCTCTGCTACGCTCGGCCGGCCGTTTGGCCCACTCGGGGGAGGCGCCATGAGCTTCGGCACGACACTGATCACGGCCGATTGGGACATGGAGAAGCTGGCCGCGCCGCCATTGCGCGAGCTGTGCGGCTACTGGAACCAGCGCCGCGGCGGGCGGTCGATGCCGGCGCGGGCGGACATCGATATCGCGCTGATTCCGACCTTGCTGCAGTACGTCTTCCTGATCGACGTCCTCGACGGCGGGCGCGACTTCCGCTTCCGGCTCGCCGGCACGCATTTGCGCGACGTGACCGGCGACGAGGTCACCGGGCAACACGTCGCCGAGGCGTTTCCCGAGCAGTTCGGGGCCGAAGTCCGCCAGGTCTGGACCAAGGTGGTCGAGGAGAAGCGACCGGTTTGCGGGCGCGGCAACCTGTGGATCCCCGGTCGCGAGCACGTCAAGTGGGAAGGGATCGCGATGCCGCTGGCCGAGGACGATCGGATCGTCAACATGCTGCTCGGCGGCGTCTTCTTCGAGCTGGCCGGTCACGCCTGACGCAGTGAGCAGTGAGCCGGCGCGGCTCATTGCTCCCTCTCCGTCTTGCCGGGATAATGCGGCGATGACGGATGTTCGCAGCGTGATCGAGTGACTGGTGGATGGCGCGCGCTCGGCGGCTAGGCCGGAGGGCGTGCTGGAGGAGATGTGCGCGCGGCTCACGAATTGCGGCCTGCCGCTGTGCCTCCGCGTCTCCGCGCCTCCGCGTGCAAGAATCTTCCTGCGGGCCGGCACAGTAAATGCGATTGCCCTGGGGCAGCGCCCGACTCACCTTGACGCGCGACGTTTCCCAGGGTAATGTAGTGATGTCACTACATTTAGGGTCGCCGATGAAGCAGGTATCGGCCCGCGAGGCCAATCAGAAGTTCTCGAAGCTGCTGACCGAAGTGGCGCGCGGCCAGGAGGTCGTGATCACCCGTCATGGCAAGCCCGTGGCGCGCTTGATGCCCGTGCGGGACGTTGCCGCGGCCAAGAAACGCGAGGCCGCGATCAAGCGGATGATCGCGCACATGAAACGCGGGGTGAATCTCGGCGGCTTGCGGTTCACGCGGGACGAACTATACGACCGGTGAGATTCACCCTCGACAGCAATCTCCTCGTCTATGCCGTCGACATCGGCGCCGGGGAGCGGCATGCAACCGCGCAAGATCTCATGGCTCGGGCGGCCCATGCCGATTGCGTGCTGACAGTCCAGAGTCTCGCTGAGTTCTTCCACGCGACGACGCGGAAGGCCAAGCTCGCACCGATGAAATCCGAAGGATTCGTCGATCGCTGGCGCGCGGTGTTCCCGGTGCATGCGGCCGATGACAACACGCTGGCCGACGCGATCAAGGCCACGCAGCGGCACAAGCTATCG
>JBGPEQ010000333.1:0-5199 GCA_041482855.1 Dongiaceae bacterium
GTGTGGCGGGACCGAGACGCTGTTGCGGGATGATCGCCAGGCGGAAATTCAAAGAGTCATAACCTCTGTGCAGAGGTACTAGGCGCAAGACGGGAACAGCTAGCATAAGGTGCCAGATTACATTTGATCTCGCTCGTCACGGCAGGCAATTTTCATTCGACCCCATTTCCTCCCGTCCGAAGGCACTGAAGCGCGCCCGCAACATTGTCCGGAATTGCCGACATTGAGGCGAAACAGTCGGTCGCTATGTTAGTATCATCCGGCTTACTCCAGGGATGCCCGGCGGATAGCACGGCCGGAGACGGCGCCGGCGGAAAAAACGAGGGGATACGGCATGTTCATCAATGGCGAACAGGCGGACGTGATCCGCGCCAAGGCGGTGAAGCTCGTCACCGACGTCCTCGATTTCAGCCGCGGCGATCTCGTCTATCAGGATGTCTGCAAGGGCTATCAGCCCGGCTTCGGCACCAGCTGCACCTTCCTGCCGCATTGGATGCTGCTGCAACTCGGCGTCACCAAGGACAATTCGACGAAGGGCGTGAACGGCAGGCCGCGCGGCCTGATCAATCGCACGGACCTCGCGCGCGGGACGACCCTGGTGCCCGGCGACGGCGTGTCCGTGATCGCCAACAGCCCGGCCTTCGTGAAGATGAAGCCGAACCTGGGGGCCTTTCCCTCCCCCGGCGACATCGTGATCATCCAGTCGGACCCCTACAAGCAGTCCGACGAGCATGTCTTCGTCTTCCTGGGCAAGATTTCCGACACCGCCTGGGACACCGGCGAATCCGGCCAGGCCCGCTCGGACGCCAAGAACGGCGTGATCGAGGGAAAGCGCAAGAGCCGCGCCATGCGGATCAGCGCCAAAAGCATGGTCGCCGCCGCCGCCGACGGCAAACCGGACCGCAAGGTCCAGGGCTGGCTCGACATCTCGAAACTGGACTACATGGCGGGATCGCTGCCCTGAGCCGTTGTGCGCGGCACGGCCTTTCGAGACGAACCGGAGCAAGCCATGAAATATCTCTGCCTGGTCTACCTTGATGAAAAGACCTTCGCCGCCACGCCCGGCAGTCCTTCGGACGCGGAGTGCTTCGCCTTCGGCGAGGGGATCCGGGAAAGCGGCCACTACCTTTCCGCGGAGGCCCTCCAACCGGTCAAGACGGCCAAGATCGTGCGGGTCCGCAACGGCAAGACGTCCATAACCGACGGCCCCTTCGCCGAGACGAAGGAGCAGCTGGGCGGGTTCTACCTGATCGAGGCCAAGGATGAGAACGAGGCGCTCCGGCTGGCCGCGAAGATCCCGCCGGCCCGGGTGGGCAGCATCGAGGTGCGGTCGATCCGCGAGCTCGAGGTCTGATCGGCCCGCGTCGTACGGCGGCTCATGCGGTCGGGTCGGACTTGTCGCCTCCCGCACCTTCCATCAGCAGACGATGATAGGCCATCATCGATTCCAGCCGATCGATGTTGGCTTCGCGGTAGGCATCGAGGGGCGCCAACAGGCGACCCTGGGCGCCGAGGGCGTCGTCGGCGAGCGATACGAGGCGGCGGTTCGGCCAGGGATTGATGGTGACCCGCAGCAGCGCCCGGAAGGCGTCGGCGGCGCGGTCGACGCCGAAATCACGAACGAGGGCGATGTAGGCGCTGGCCGTGCTGCGGCTGATGCCGGCGTGGCAATGGACCAGCAGCCTCGCCGGCGTGCGCGCGTGTGCGCTGCGCACCTGGTCGGCGAAGGCGATGATCTCCCGCACATGTCCGGCGGTCGGGCCGTCCGGCTGGCCGACGTCGATGTCCTGGAAGCGCAGCAACAGCGTGGTGCGGGATTGGCGATCATGGTCGTAGATCGCCGGTTCCGGAGTCGGCGGATCGAGGATGCCCAGCAGATGGGTGGGACGAAATTCCGGAACGAGCGCACCGATGCTGTGCAGCCCGCCAATCTTCATTGTGAACCGCGCGGTCATTCGGAACCCGTGCCGGTGGTCTGGCGCGACCGCCGTTGCGGCGGGCGCCAGGTGGCGACGCCGAGCATTTCCCCATAGACGGGGTCGCGGGCGGCGCGGATGCGGTGCAGGCGGAGATAGGCGTCCAGCCGCTGCGGATGGGCGCGCCGATAGGCGTCGAGGGCTGCCAGCATGCGGCCGCCGGCGCCCAGCAACTCGTCGGCATGGCGGACGATGGTGCGGTTGGGCCAGGGCTTGGCGGTGAGGCGCAGCAACTCCGCAAAGGACTCCTCGGCCCGCGCGGCGCCATCGCGCCGGACCAGGGCAGTATAGGCCGTGGCGGTGCTGCGGCTGACGCCGCCATGGCAATGGATGAAGAGCCGGCCGGAGGGGGCGACGAGCGCGCGCTCGATCAGCGCCAGCATGGCCGCGACGTGGTCCGCCTGCGGGCCGTCGTCGACGCCGGCTTCGGAATCGCGGAAGCGCATGACCAGCGCGTCGCGGCTCGCGGGCTCATGGGCATAGGCCGGCGGCTCCGGCATGGCCGGATCGAGGATGCCGATCAGGTGGGTCGGGCGGAAGCTCGGCAGGTCGGCATCGATGGTGTGGAGGCCGCCGACCCTGAGGGTGAGGCTGCCGCTCATGCGCGGGCGTCCGCCGCCAGCCGCTCGGCGATCGCCGGCATCGCCTCGGCCGCCACGTTGGCGAAGGCGAAGCGGAGGAATGAATCCTGCCCGCTGCCGAACATGCTGCCGGGCAGGCAGAGGATGTTCTGCTGGTCGGCGAGGCGACGCGCCACCGCCGCCGCCGGGCGGCCGTCGAAGGGATGGCGGACATAAGCGAAATAGGCGCCGGAGCTCACCAGCTCGTAGCCGATGTCGTTGCGGCGGAAGGCATCGCGCAAGGTCGCGAGCCGGTCGCGCATCATCGCGGTGTTGGCGCGGCGCCAGTCGCCGAGCGTGCGCAGGCCGTGGATGGCGGCCGCCTGGCCGATGCGGGGCGCGCAGATGGCGACGGTGTCCATGGCCTTGGCGATCTCGGCGCCGAGCCGGCGGCCGCAGGCGATGCCGCCGACGCGATAGCCGGTGAGGCAGAACACCTTCGAGAAGCTGTAGAGATGGACGAGCGTCTCCGGCCAGCGGGCGTCGCCGAACAGCTGGTGCGGCGGGGCATCGGTCGACAGGAAATCGCGGTAGGTCTCGTCGATGACGAGCGCCAGGCCGTGCGCCTGTGCCAGGCGGTAGAACGCCGCGATGGCGTCGGGCGGATAGACCGACCCGGTCGGATTGTTGGGCGTCACCAGCACGATGGCGCGTGTGCGCTCGGTGATCCGCTTGGCCGCATCCTCCGGGTCGGGCACGCCGCCGCGCTCGGGACGGAACGGCAGGTGCACGGCGCGGATGCCCTGCATATCGAACCACATCTGGTGATTGAAGTAGTAGGGCAGCGGCAGGAGGATCTCGTCGCCTCCTTTCGCCAGCGCCAGGGTGGCGAGGCAGAAGCCCTGGTTGCAGCCGGCGGTGATGACGATCTGTTCGGCCGCGACGGCGGCGCCGTAGCGCGCGCCGATGTCTTCGGCCAGCGCGCCACGCAGCTCCGGCAGGCCTTCGATGTCGGTATAGCGCGCCATCGTCGGCTCGCCGATGCGGGCCGCCAGGTGATCGGTCAGCTCCTTCGCCGGCGGATAGCCGGGCACGGCCTGGGAGACGTCGATCAACGGCTTGTCGGCGGGAAACTCCCGGCCCTTGATCCAGCCATAGGCCTCGGCGATCGGCGGTTCGGCGACGGCGGCGAGGGCGGGATTGATGCGCAGCGGCATGGGCGCTGGTGTAGCCGAGGCGGGCGGGCCTGTCACGTGCCGGGGCTGGAGCGCTACGATCGCTGCAGGATCAACCTGCGCCCTTCGACAAGCTCAGGATGAGGAAGAATCTTTGTGGCACAAAAACAAGGCCTTCATCCTGAGCTTGTCGAAGGACGCACTTCGCCGATCCCAGCCCCCCGAAGAGTCGGAATGCAGAACGTCAGGTCTCGAACTGCAGCACGCCGAAGATCATGTTGACGTCGTCGTTGTTCTCCGAGAGCGGCATGGAGATGTCGCGGTAGTTGGAGACCCAGCGGTGGAACCCGACATAGGGGATGTGGCTGACGATCGGCCGCTTCTCCTCGAGGATGCGCACGGCGGTCTTCCAGACCTCGCTGCCTTCGGTCTGCTGCGGCAGGGCGCTGAAGCGCTCGCCGGTGCGGTCATGGCCGAAGCGCGCCGCAATGGCGGTGCCGACCAGCCGATAGCGAAAGTCCAGCGGCTCCCGCTCGACGTCGATGAGCACAACATAAGGGAGGAGATCGAGGATTTCCGTGGGCTCGATGTCGCGGCGCGCCGGCATGCGGCGGCCGGCGCGTTTGCTGTCCCAATAGTCCAGGCCCTGCTCGATCACGTTGGACACCATGCGGGACGCTCGATTGGGCATGACAGCACGCATTACTCCGTGTTTGATAACGCCATCGGATCGAAAGAGGACGCACCCATGGGCATCTCCTGGCTCGACCACGTGAACATCCGCACCGCCAACCTCGCGGCCATGTCGCGCTTCTACGCGGACATCCTGGGCATGCCGAGCGGACCGCGGCCCAATTTCCGCTTCGGCGGCGCCTGGCACTACTGCGGCGAGCGCGCCGCCGTGCATCTGGTCGAGGTGCCGAAGGCGCCCGCGACCGACGACGTGCGCCTCGAGCATTTCGCCTTCCGCTCCTTCGGCTTCGCGCCCTTCCTCGACCGCCTGCGCAAGGCCAGTATTTCCTACGACATCGCCGTCGTGCCCGGCCTCAACATCCGCCAGGTCAACATCTACGATCCCGACGGCAACCACATCGAGGTCCAGTTCGGCCCGGATGAGCAGGCCGATATGGCGTCCTTCGCGGGGCGTGCATCCTAGCGATCAGTTCGGCATGTTCGCCTTCACCGTCTTCCGTTGGCTGCTTCCAGCCATGCGACGCCTTTCCCGCGGGCGATTGCCGCAGGGGTTCGCGCATTGCTGCGGCGTGGGTTATCCGCTAACTGCGTTTCTATCGGATTTCGCGGAACGGGGATTCTTGTTTCGATTGTTTCGTGAGACCGAGCCACAGGCCCTCACCCTAGCCCTTGTATGTAAGGGAAATGAGTAGGGGAAAGGAACGAATCAGAGTTGATTTGCCGGAGCGGCAGCGCTGCCGCTCCGGCGATCGCGGGCCGGTGACCGTTAGCCCTCTGGTGGCGAGCACCGCGGGA
>JBGPEQ010000334.1:0-5183 GCA_041482855.1 Dongiaceae bacterium
ATCGGCGAACTGTTCGCCGAATTCGAAGACGATCCGGTGTCGGCCGCATCGATCGCACAGGTCCACTACGCCACGACATGCGAAAGCGAAGGAATCGAAGGCGGCCTCGTCGCGGTCAAGGTCTTGCGCCCCGGCATCGAGAGCGCCTTTGCCCGCGACGTCGACCTCCTGCGCTGGCTGGCGCTCCTGGCCGAGCGGACCCAGCCCAAGCTGCGGCGCCTGAAGCCCGTCGACGTGGTCGAGACGTTCGCCACGACCGTGCGGATGGAGATGGATCTGCGGCTCGAAGCCGCGGCGGCGGCGGAGTTGGCCGAAAATTTCGCCGGCGATCCCACCTATCGCGTTCCAGTCATCGATTGGCGCCGCACGGCCCGCCGGGTCATGACGCAGGAGCGGCTGACGGGAATTCCGATGGACGATCGGGAGGCCCTGATCCTCGCCGGCCACGACGTCAACGCCGTCCTCGCCAAGGCGGCCGCCATCTTCTTCAATCAGGTGTTCCGCGACGGCTACTTCCATGCCGATCAGCATCCCGGGAACATGTTCGTGGACAGCGCCGGCAATATCGGCGCGGTCGACTTCGGCATCATGGGCCGGCTCGACCGCAAGACGCGCTATTACCTCGCGGACATGCTGCTAGCCTTCATCGAGCGCAACTATCGGCGTGTGGCCGAGGTGCATTTCGCCGCCGGCTATGTGCCGGCCCACCAGTCGCTGGAGAATTTCGCGCAGGCCTGCCGCTCGATCGGCGAGCCGATCTTCGGCCGGCCGCTCAATGAAATCTCGTTCGCGCGCGTCCTCGGGCAGTTGTTCGGAATCGCCGAGGCCTTCGACATGGAGGTCCAGCCGCAGCTGCTGCTGTTGCAGAAGAACATGCTGATGGCCGAAGGCGTCAGCCGCCGCCTCAATCCCGACCTCAATATCTGGACGCTGGCGCAGCCCCTGGTCGAGGAGTGGATGCGCGAGAACCGCGGCCCTGAGGCGCGGCTGCGCAACGCCGCCGGCGACGTGCTGCGCGCGGTCGAACGGCTACCTTCCCTCCTCTCGAACGTTGAAAAGATTGCGGTGCAGCTGACCAGCAGTGGCCTGCGGCTGCATCCGGAATCGCTCGCCAGCTTCGGGCGCGGGCAAAGAGCAAGCAGTGCTGTTTGGTGGGCGCTCGCGGCCGCCTTCATTGCCTTGGCCGTTGCCTTCCTGGCCATCTCCTGACGGCCAGCCCGGACTTGCGCCAACTCCGCCGCATCGACAGCCACATTCTAGTCGATGGCGGCGGATTCCTGTTCTACATCGGGCTCAGCCTGCGCCCATTTGGCGCGGTGGATGCCACATTCGGTTTTTTCTTTGTCGATCCAGCGGCCGGACCGGACTCCATCATTGGCCACCGCCTGCGACGTGCAAGGGGCGCAACCGACCGACGGATAGCCCCGGGCGACCAGGGGATGCACGGGCAGATTGCGCGCCCGGAATTCGGCCGCGATCCATGGCTGAGACCAGCCGGCCAGAGGATTGATCTTGATCCTCCCGTCGACATCTTCAATGACGTCGAGCTGGCTGCGCTCTCCGCCATGGTAGCGCTTGCGACCGGTGATCCACGCCTCGTATCCGGCCAGCGCCCGATCGAGCGGCAGCACCTTGCGGATATGGCAGCAGCGCTCGGGATCGCTGGCATGGAGACGGTTGTCGCGATCCTCGCGGTGTAGGTCGGAAGCCGACGGCGTGACCGACCGAAGGTTCGTCAGGCCAAGCAGCCCAGCCAACCGGTCGCGATAGGCGATCGTCTCGGCGAAGTGCCAGCCGGTATCGAGAAAGATCACTGGCGTAGCCGGATCAATCTCTGCAATCAGAGCGAGAATGACGGCGGATTCCGCGCCGAACGACGAAACTGCGGCAATGCGCCCGCGAAACTCTTGCTCGATCATCGCACGCAGGAAGGGTTGCGCGGCCAAATGGCCGTAGAGCCGCCGCAGGCGCGCAATCTCAGTCTCGACAGTTTCCTCGCGACCGCCCGCCGGCAAGCGGGCGATGGCTGCGTCGCAGCTCGTCATGGCGGGGGTCCGGGGAGCTGGACGGCAGAATCAATAGGCCCAGCCGGCCGCGCAGACCGGCGAGGAGCGCTCCTCCTCCGCCACCTGCGACGACACCGCGATGACGGATTCCTTCACGCTGTCAGGTGCCCGATACGAGAATGCCGCCGCGGACTCGGCGATGGCGGCGGGTGGATTGGCGATTTCGATCGAAGGATGCAACATCCGACGCACTCCTTGGCCAAGGTTGTCGGGCCCACGGAGTACGTCCGTGGCGCTTTAGCGGTTGATGACGCGGTCGCAAGCTGCCCAATCAAATCCCGCGGGTCCGTTTCATCGGGTGGACCAGGCCCAAAACAAAAAATCCGCCACAGCTATGGGCTGGGACGGATTCCGTCGCCGCTTTAGCTGCATTTATAAAGCGCCCGCAAGCTGGAAGCTCAAATCGGCGCTGGGCAACAATCCACCATGAAACCGGCTCACTGTCAATGCCGAAATCGCATGGCTGCTCGGCGTGGCATGATGGCGGAGCAAGGCCGTCCCGAATTGCCGCGTCGTCCCGCCTAGCACTCGGACGCGCAAAGCGGTTAGTATCGGCTCCATGCTGACGGGCAAACGAATTCTTCTCATCATTTCCGGCGGGATTGCCGCGTATAAATCGCTGGAACTCATCCGGCGACTGCGGGAACGGGGAGCGGCCGTTCGCTGCATCCTGACGAAGGGAGGCGCCGAATTCGTGACCGCCTTGTCGCTGGCGGCCCTCAGCGAAGACAAGGTCTATACCGAGCTTTTCTCGCTGACCGACGAGAGCGAAATGGGGCACATCCGTCTGAGCCGGGAGGCCGACTTGGTGGTCGTGGCACCGGCGAGCGCCGACATACTCGCCAAGATGGCGCAGGGCATCGCCGACGATCTCGCCACCACGGCATTGCTCGCCAGCGACAAGGCGCCCCTGATCGCACCCGCCATGAATGTGCGCATGTGGCATCACGCCGCCACTCAGGCCAACCTGGCGTCGCTCGAGAGTCGCGGCGTCCGCCGCGTCGGCCCGGGGGAAGGGCCGATGGCCTGCGGCGAGTTCGGCCTCGGCCGCATGGCCGAGCCGGCGGAGATACTTGCGGCGATTGAGGGCGAGCTGGCATCGGGTCCGTTGAGCGGCCGGCGCGCCATCGTCACCAGCGGCCCCACTTACGAGCCGATCGATCCCGTCCGCTTCATCGGCAATCGTTCGTCAGGCCGCCAGGGCCATGCCATCGCGGCGGCGCTCGCGCGGCACGGCGCCGAGACGGTGCTGGTGTCCGGACCGACGGCCGAGCCGGACCCCCCGGGCGTGACGGTGCGCCATGTCGAGACGGCCGAAGAGATGCTGATGTCCTGTCGCGCCGCGCTGCCGGCCGACGTAGCCGTGTGCGCCGCCGCTGTCGCGGACTGGAAGATCGCCAATCCGGCCGCCCAGAAACTGAAGAAGGCCGGAGGCAACCCGCCCCGGCTCGAGCTCGCGGCCAATCCCGACATCCTGACGACGCTGTCCGGCGGCGGGAATGCGCGGCCGCGGCTCGTCATCGGCTTTGCCGCGGAGACCGAGCATGTCGTGCAAAACGCCATCGCCAAGCGCGCGGCCAAGGGCTGCGATTGGATCGTCGCCAATGACGTTTCGCCCGCTACCGGCACGTTCGGCGGGCAGCAGAACACGGTGCACCTGATCTCCACCGGCGCAGTCGAGCACTGGCCGACTCTCTCGAAGGTCGAGGTTGCCGAGCGCCTGGTCGACCGCATCGTCCGGCATTTTGCAGCGCAGACTTGAACTCCCATCGAATCACTATTCCGCTGATGCGCTTGCCGAACGGCGATGGCCTGCCGTTGCCGAGCTACGCGACGCCGTCGGCCGCGGGACTCGATCTCGTCGCCGCGCTGCCCGCGGACCTCGTCCTGGCGCCCGGCGGCCGCGCCCTGGTCGGCACCGGCATCGCCATTGCCTTGCCGGCGGAGTTCGAGGCGCAGGTGCGGCCCCGCTCCGGCCTCGCCCTCAAGGTCGGCGTTACCGTCCTCAACAGTCCGGGCACCATCGATGCCGACTATCGCGGCGAGATCGGCGTGCTCCTCATCAATCACGGCGACAGCCCCTACACCGTGCGGCGTGGCGATCGCATCGCACAGCTGGTGATCGCGCCGATCGCGCGAGCGGCGTGGCAGGTTGCCGACCAATTGCCGCAGAGCGAGCGAGCGGCCGGCGGATTCGGTTCGACCGGCACATCCGGCGATTTGTTGCGCTGATCCCATGGACCTCACTGAAACCCAATTCGAACGCTACGCCCGCCACCTGATTCTCGACGAGGTCGGAGAGGAGGGGCAGGCCCGCCTCTTATCATCGCGCGTGCTCGTGGTCGGTGCCGGCGGCCTGGGAGCGCCGCTGCTCCTCTACCTGGCTGCAGCTGGAATCGGCACGCTCGGCGTCATCGACGACGATGTGGTCGAGCTTTCCAATCTGCAGCGCCAGGTGATCCACACGACCGAGCGGATCGGCCTGTCCAAGGTCGAGAGCGCCGCCACGATGCTCGCAGCAATTAATCCGGATGTGCGGGTGATCCCGATTTGGGCCCGGCTCGCGGCCGACAACGCCGCGTCGATCATCGCCGGCTACGACCTGGTCGCCGACGGCAGCGACAACTTCACGACCCGCTATCTTCTCAACGACGCCTGCTTTCTGCTGCGCAAGCCCCTGGCCTCGGCCGCCCTCCTTCGATTCGACGCGCAGATTTCGACTTACAAGGCATATCTGGGCGACCCTCATCCCTGCTATCGCTGCCTCTTCCCGGAGCGGCCGCCGGAAGACCTCATTCCCCGCTGCGAGCAGGCCGGCATTCTCGGCGCCCTTGCCGGGACCGTCGGATGCCTGCAGGCGACGGAGGTGCTGAAGGAACTGCTTGGCATCGGCGAGAGTCTTTCAGGCCATCTCCTGATCTACGACGCGCTCGCGACAACCTTTCGCAAGATCAAGGTGAAGCGCGACCCCGCCTGCGCCTTGTGCGGTCCCCAGGCGACGGTCAAAAACCTGAGCCAAAGCGGCTGATGCCGGCTCCGACTCACAAATCGCGTGCGGTCGCTGCTCCACGGGACGCGTTATTCTCGCCCGATCGTCGCTCCTGAAGATTCCTGTCC
>JBGPEQ010000335.1:0-5176 GCA_041482855.1 Dongiaceae bacterium
CGATGCGGATCTGCGCCTTCACGATGTCGAGGCCGGTGACGACCTCGGTCACGGTGTGCTCGACCTGGATGCGCGGATTGACCTCGATGAAGTAGATGGCGCCGGTATCGACATCCATGAGGAACTCGACCGTGCCGGCGCCGACGTAGTTCGTGGCATGGCCGAATTCGAGCGCGGCCTCGCAGAGGGCGGCGCGCTTGGCGGGATCGAGATAGGGGGCCGGCGCGCGCTCGATCACCTTCTGGTGGCGGCGCTGGATCGTGCAGTCGCGCTCGAACAGGTGGACGAGGTTGCCGTGGGTGTCGCCGAGAATCTGGACTTCGACGTGGCGGGCGCGGCGCACCAGCTTCTCCAGATAGACCTCGTCCTTGCCGAAGGCGGCCATGGCCTCGCGCTTGGCGGTGAGGACGGCGTCGAGCAGCTGGTCCTCGGACTCGATCGGCCGCATGCCGCGCCCGCCGCCGCCCCAGGAGGCCTTGAGCATCAGGGGATAGCCGATGCGCTTTGCGATCCGCTTGATCTCCTCGCCATCGTCGGGCAGCGCGTCGCTCGCGGGCATCACGGGCACGCCGACGGCGCGGGCGAGGTTGCGGGCGGCTACCTTGTTGCCGAGGGTGCGCATGGTCTTGGGTCGCGGGCCGATGAAAACGATGCCGGCGGCAGCGCAGGCCTCGGCGAACTCGGGATTTTCCGACAGGAAGCCGTAGCCGGGATGGATGGCGTCGACCTTCGTTTCCTTGGCGACGCGGATAACCTCGTCGATCGCGAGATAGGCCTCGAGCGGCCCGCGACCCTTGCCTATTTGATAGGCCTCGTCTGCCTTGAATCTGTGCAGCGAGAGTTTGTCCTCCTCGGCATACACCGCGACCGTCTGAATCCCCAGCTCCGTCGCCGCCCGGAATACGCGGATCGCGATCTCCGAGCGATTGGCGACCAGCAGGCGGCGGAAGCGGTGGGGCATGGCGATTGACCAGGATTTGCGGCGCGGAATCTCTTTTATTCATCGGTGACCCGCGCGTCCATGGACCAAATCGCCGTAGAGGCGACCCCATCGCGACAATCGGCCTTCGGCCGATTGCGCTGGGGTCGCCCCTACGCGTATTCCGTGCGAAAGTGGACACTGTGTAGACAAAATGCTTATGTTCGGACCGACACGGAGGAGAAATATCCATGGCCGATCTGAAGGGCATCTGCGTTCCCGTCTGCACGCCGTTCGACAAGTCGGGCGACCGCATCGACGAAGGCGCGTTGCGCGCGCACGTCGATTCGATGATCGAGGCCGGCGTGCACATCATCCTGTCGGCCGGCGGCACCGGCGAGTTCGCCTACATGACCGAAGAGGAGCGGCGGCGCGTCCACAAGATCGTCGGCAAGCAGGTCGCCGGGCGCGCGCGCTTCATCGTGCATGCCTCGGCCATCGGCACGCGCGACGCGATCGAGAACAGCAAGTATGCGGAAGACCTGGGCGCCGACGCCATCATGCTGCTGCCGCCCTATTTCGAGGGGCCGACGCTCGACGGCGTGCTCTATCACTACGAGCGCGTGGCCAGGAGCGTCGCGACGCCGATCGTCGTCTACAACATCCCGCAGAATACCCACCGCGACATCACGCCGGATGTGCTGGCGCGCCTCCTGGCATTCGACAACATCCGCTACATCAAGGACAGTACCGGCGACCTCATCCGCATCCAGCAGCTGGTGGCGATGGGCGCCAGGGTCTTCAACGGTGGCGATCCGCTCGCCTTCCAGGCCCTGGTGGCGGGCTGCATCGGCTGCATCTGGGGCGGCGTCAATGCCATGCCGCGCGAGGCGGTGCGGCTCTACGAGCTGGTGAGCGCCGGCAAGCTGGCCGCCGCCGCCGCGCTCTGGCAGCGCCTGCTGCCGGCGCAGGTCTTCTTCTGGACCCACGACTACAATCCGTCGGTGAAGCTCGCGACCAACCTGATGGGCCGCAAGGTCGGCGTCTGCCGGATGCCCCTGCAGCCGCTCGGCAAGGAGGACCAGCGCGAGCTGAAGCGCGCCCTGGCGGCGCTCGGCACCAAGAAGGTGGCCTCGGCGGCGTGATCGATCGCGCTATTTCACCACGTCGCTGCAGGTAGTTTTCGCAACGAAGGCGCGATTGCGCTCGCTCGACATGTAGGCCGGCGGCGATCCGAAGGTGAGCGCGCTGGCCGTGCGCAGCTCCTGCACGCCTTCCGCACAGCGGCCGATGGCGAGTTCCGCCAGGCCGAGATTCCAGCGGGCGCGCGGCGACTGCGGATTGAGCCGCGCGGCCTCGTCCAGGTCGATCAGGGCCTCGTCATAGCGACCGCGATCCAGCAGCAATCCGCCGCGGACGGCGCGGATGTAGGACAGGTAGTAGTCGGCGCGCAACGTGAATTCGGCCCGCGCGGTACCGGATTCCGGCGGACCCTTGGGGTTCATCACCTGTATCGGCGTAGTGCTCGTGTGCTGGATCAGGAAGTCTTTCTCATGATCCTTCCCGAGCTCGATGGCACGCCCGAGATCGGACAGGGCACGATCGGCCTCGCCGCCGCGGGCCAGCAGCAGTCCGCGCGCGCCATAGGCCTGCCACGCCTGCGGATCGAGGGCGAGGGCATGGTCGAAATCCTCGATCGCGCCCCGGTCTTCGCCTTTCGCATCCCGGGCCTGTCCGCGCCAGACATAGGCGGCGACATGGTCCGGCGCGGCGGCGACGGCCGCGTCGTAGTCCACGATGGCAGCATCGATGTCGTCGTTCATCAGCCGTAACGTGCCGCGGTCCACATAGGCGGCGGCCAGCGCGTCGCCGCTCAGTTCGCCGGAGTCGATGCTGCGCGAGAGGTCGCGGTCGACCTGAACGGTCCCCACGGGCGTGCAGGCGGCGGCAGTGAAGAGCAGCAACAAGAACGCCGGCAGTCTTGGCATCGGCCCCTTTCTCTAAACAGGTACGGCGATCACGGTTTCCCATGGTAGGCGAAGGGCAGCAGCGCGACAACGCGCAGCGGCAAGGAGAAGTCCGCCTTGCCGGTCGCTTTGCATTTGCAGCCGAGCCGCGCATTTGCGATGGTGGCGGCAATCCAGCTTCCACCGCAGCGATGAATTCCACGCCTCGTCCCCATGACCGATCGACCGGGCCGTTCCTCTACCTGCCGATCGAAGTAGCCTCGCGCGAGCTGCATGCCAAGCTGCTCCTGAGCTATTTCGCCGTCGATCGCGGCTACGAGGTGGTCGTCGGCTGGAAGCGAGTGATCAACAAGAACCTGCGCGCGATGCCGCCGGGCATCGTCATGTTCAAGACGCTGACCGCGCGGGATGGCGCGGCCATGGCCAAGGCGCGCGCCGCCGGCCACCGCATCGCCGCGCTCGACGAGGAGGTGCCGGGGCTGGTGGCCACGAAGCAGAAGCTGCGCTGGGTGGCCAAGGAGTCGGTCGCCGCGAGCGACGTGATCTTCGCCGTCGGGGAGGACCACCTGGACGCTCTCCGGCAGTTCCACCCCGACTATGCCGACCGCTATCGCGTGGTCGGCAATCCGCGCTGGGACCTGCTGCGGCCGGAGCTGCGCGGTTCGCATGCCGAGGAGGTGGCGGCCATCCACCGCGAGTACGGTCGGTTCATCCTCATCAATACCAACTTCGCCATCCTCAACTCGTCGCGCCGCACGGGCGAGGAGACGCGAAAGTGGTTCGCCGACACCGGCCGCGTCGATCTCGGCAAGCCCGAGGACGTCGTCTTCCTCGACGAGATCTTCGCCATGGAACGCGCCAACACGGCGGCGGTGCAAGCGCTCGTGCGCGCGTTGCCGGCGCGCTTCCCCGATCATCGCGTGATCGTGCGCCCGCATCCGATCGAGCGCGCGGAGACCTGGAGCGAGCTGCTGCGCGACCTGCCGCGCGTCCAGATGGTGCGCGAGGGGGCGGCCGTGCCCTGGATCATGGCGAGCGACGTGCTCATCCACACCAACTGCACCACCGGCGTCGAGGCCTTCGCGCTCGACAAGCCGGCGATCTCGCTGCGGCCGACCGCGCTGGCGGTGAACGACGTCTACCTCGCGAACCGCATCAATTACGCGACCGCTACCGTCGACGAGACCCTCGCCCAGCTCGATCGGCTCATCGGCCCCGGCGCCGCCTGGTCCGGCTATCCCGGCGAGTTCCTCGCGACCTTCGATCGCTTCTTCGCGGGCACCCATGGACCGTTCGCCTGCGAGCATATCCTCGACGCGCTGACGGATTCGTTCGGCCTGCAGCTGTCGCCCCATCCGCGCGTGCCGATATGGCGGCCGCTGGCCGGCTACCGGCAGCGCACGCGCACGCGCGAGCATCATGTCCAGGTCATGCCGGAAATCGACGTCGCCGGCGTGCGGCAGGTGCTGCAGGGCTTCGACCGCGCCTTCGGCCGCGAGCGGGTCTGCCATGTCGAACCTTGCGGCCAGCTCGTGTTCCACCTGCACGGCGCCGCGACGCGCGCCGACTACGAGCTGCCGGGCGAATTCAGCGCCTGGTTGCAGCGGCTGTGGCCGCGCTTACGCCTCGCCGCCGCAAGCTGAGGTCAGCGCGCCGGCCATTGGCGCTTCAGCTCGTACCAGAGCCGGGGGATCGATTGCAGCGGCCCGAGCGGGTTCCAGCGCGCGAAGCGCAAGTTGTCGGCGAGATGGTCGATGTGGCGGAGCACCGGCGCCAGCGCGCTCACTTGCTCCTCGATCCCCTGCCATTCCTGCCAGATCGCCGCCGCGGCGGGATCGACGCCATCGGTTGCCAGCCGATAAAGCCAGCGATAGGCCGTGCGCGTGAGGTCGTTGACGCGCGCATCGCGCTCCAGGTCGTCGTCGCCGTGCCGGCTGTGGCGCAGGCCGGGATCGAGGAACTCGTCGCCGAAGGCCTTCACGCTCGCCTGCCCTTCGGCGGTCAAGGGCAAGTCCAGGCCGCGGGCAATGCGCTGCAGCTGGGCGGCCGGGGCGGCCATGAACAGGTCGAAATCGGCGACCACGAACGGCCGCTCGCGCACGCGGCGGAAATAGGGCACGACATTGACCAGCCATTCGAGGTCGCTTTGCTCCTGGGTGCCGCGCCAGGGGTCGAGCCGCGCCCGCGAGCGCGCGACGCTCAGCGGGTTGCGAATCGCCAACAGATAGCGGGTGTCGATATCCGCGGCTTCGAACACCCCGATCCAGAACGGCATGAAGCGCAGGGTGCG
>JBGPEQ010000336.1:0-5171 GCA_041482855.1 Dongiaceae bacterium
ACGTCCTCGAAATGGACGCGGCCTCGCATACCGGCGTCGATAATATCCGCGACGTGATCGACAGTGTGCGCTATGGCCCGGTGACGGCGCGGTATAAGGTCTACATCATCGACGAAGTGCACATGCTCTCGACCAGCGCCTTCAACGCCCTGCTGAAGACGCTGGAGGAGCCGCCGGCGCATGTGAAGTTCATCTTCGCGACCACCGAGATCCGCAAGGTGCCGGTGACCGTGCTGTCGCGCTGCCAGCGCTTCGATCTGCGCCGCCTCGACGTCGACGCCCTGATCAAGCTCTACGCCGATGTGGCCAAGGCCGAGGGCGTCGAGATCGCGCCTGCCGCCCTGGCGCTCATCGCCCGCGCCGCCGACGGCTCGGCGCGCGACGGCCTGTCGCTGCTCGATCAGGCCATCGCCCGCGCCGAAGGCGCGATCACCGAAGCCGACGTGCGGGACATGCTCGGTCTCGCCGATCGAACCCAGCTGTTCGACCTCTACGATCTGCTCATGCGCGGCGACGCCAAGGGTGCGCTCGATCTCATGGCCGCGCTCTACGCGTCCGGCGCCGATCCCGCCGTCGTCGTGCAGGACCTGCTGGAACTCACCCATTGGTTGACCCGCATCAAGCTGGTGCCGCAGGCGGCCGAGGCGCCGGGCGTGCCGGAGGCCGAGCGCGTGCGCGGCGGCGCCATGGCCGGGAAGCTCACCCTCGCCCATCTCGCCCGCGTCTGGCAGATGCTGCTCAAGGGCCTGGGCGAGGTGCAGTCTGCACCTCTGCCTCTGCAGGCCGCGGAGATGGTGGTGATCCGCCTCACCCACGCCGCCGACCTGCCGACGCCCGCCGATCTCGTGCGCCAGTTGCAGGAGGGCGGCGGCGCGCCGTCCGAACGCCCGCGAAGCCCCGTCGCCGTCGAGCGACCGTCGCCCACGACGACGGCGTTCGGCGCGGCTCCGGCTCCGGCGATGCGCGACGAACCATCCGACCGGCCGCGTGCCTTTGCCACCGGCGGCGCCATCGCGGCGGCGCAGACCGAACCGGCCGCGCTGGCGCCGAACCCGGAGAGCTTCGCCGCCATCGTGACCTTGCTCGGCGAGCGGCGCGAAGCCATCCTGCAGGCCCATCTCAAGAACAATGTGCACCTCGTCCGCTTCGAACAGGGCCGCCTGGAGTTTCGCCCCGACGAGCATGCGCCGCGCACTCTCGCCAACCGACTGGGCGCGCTGCTCTCGGAGTGGACCGGCCGCCGCTGGGTCGTCGCCATCTCCGGCGAGCCGGGCGAACCGACACTGGCCGAACAGGAGGCGGCCACCGATCGCCGCGAGCGCGCGGAGGTGACGGCCCATCCCCTCGTGCAGGCGGTGATGACGGCCTTCCCCGGCGCCACCATCGAGGCGATCCGCGATCTTGCGACGGCCGCCGAGCCAACGACTGATGGAGAACCAGAGGCATGAAGAATCTCGGCCAGATGATGAAGCAGGCCCAGGCCATGCAGGCCAAGATGCAGGAGATCCAGGCCGCGCTCGAGCGCACGGAAGTGACCGGCGTCGCCGGCGGCGGCATGGTCACCGTCACCGTCTCCGGCAAGGGCGAGATGCGCCGCATCAAGATCGATCCCAAGCTCATCGACCCCAACGAGGCCACGATGCTGGAGGACCTCATCGTCGCCGCCGTCAACGATGCCCGCGCCAAGGCCGAGCAGCAGATGCAGGCCGAGATGGCCAAGCTCACCGGCGGCCTCCAGCTCCCGCCGGGCTTCAAGCTGCCGTTCTGATTCGTTCGCGTTGGGATCAGCAGGTTGCGTCCTTCGACAGGCTCAGGATGAGGGTCTTTCTTCGTGCCACCAAGATTCATCCTCATCCTGAGCCTGTCGAAGGACGCTTAGTGGTCTTGCAGCCAAATCGCGCATGACCATCTCTGACATTGATCGCCTGATCCAACTGCTGGCCAAGCTGCCGGGCCTCGGCCCGCGTTCGGCCCGGCGTGCCGCGCTGCATCTCCTGAAGAGGCGCGAATCGCTGATGCAGCCGCTCGCCCGCGCGCTCGATGACGCCGCCGCTAACATCCGCAGCTGCTCCGCTTGCGGCAACCTCGACACCGCCGATCCCTGCGCCATCTGCGCCGACCCGCGCCGCGACGCCGCGACGATCTGCGTGGTCGCCGATGTCGCGGACTTGTGGGCTCTCGATCGCGCCGCCTCCTACAAGGGCCGCTATCACGTGCTCGGCGGCACGCTCTCCGCCCTCGACGGCATCGGCCCCGAGCAGCTCAACATCGCCGGCCTGGTCCGGCGCGCGGGCGAGCCCGGCGTCAAGGAGGTGATCCTCGCCGTCGGCGCCACCGTCGACGGCCAGACCACCGCGCACTACATCACCGACCGTCTTGCCGGTCTCGATGTCACGATCTCGCGCCTCGCCCACGGCGTTCCCGTCGGCGGCGAACTCGACTATCTCGACGACGGCACGCTGACCGCGGCGCTGAAGGCGAGGCGGCCCGTATAGCGGTGGCTTTCGCCTCGACAGGGTAGGTCGCGCTCCATACCATCGCCGCTATGCGCTACCTGGCGGCCGATGTGGGCGGGACGTTCACGGACCTGGTGCTGGTCGATGTCGATCCGGCCACCGGGGCCGGGCGCGTGCATCTGGACAAGGTGACCTCGCAGGCGACCGGCTCTGCCGCCGGCATCGCCGCCGGCATCGCGCGCATCACGGCCGCCGCCGGGTTGGGGCCGGCCGACATCGATCTCTTCGTCCACGGCTTCACCGTCGGCACCAACGCGTTCCTGACGCGCAACGGCGCCAAGGTGGCGCTGGTGGTGACGAAGGGTTTCCGCGACATCCTCGTCATCGGCCGACAGTCGCGACCCGATCTCTATTCTCTCACCAGCAGGAAGCCGGAAGCGGTCGTGCCGCGCTCGCGCACCGTCGAGGCCGATGAGCGCGTCGATGCGTTCGGAAACATCGTGACGCCGCTGACGGAATCGGAGGCCGCGCGTGTCGCTGCGGCTGTCGCCGCACTGAACCCGCAGTCCATCGCGGTCTGTCTTACCTTCGCCCATCTCGATCCGAGCCATGAGCGCATGATCGAGGCGGCATTGAAGAAGGCGCTGCCGGAGGTGCCGGTCTACCTCTCCAGCCGCGTCAATCCGCAGATCGAGGAGTATCCGCGCGCCAACACCACGGCCGTCGCCGCCTATGTCGGACCAGTCATCGATCGCTACGTCCGCGCCGTCGAGGCGCGCCTCGCCGACATCGGATTCAAATCGCCGCTGCGCCTGATGCGCAGCGACGGCGGCGCCGCCACGGCGCGGGCCGCGCGCGACAATCCCGCGCATATGCTGCTGTCGGGCCCGGCGGGCGGCGTCATCGCCGGCGCGGCCCTGGCGCGCGATCTCGGCGTCAAGAACCTGATCACCCTCGACATGGGCGGCACGTCCGCCGATTTCTCCGTAATCCTCGACGGCGCGCCGACGATGGTGGCGGGCCGCGATATTGCCGGCCAGCCGCTGCGCCTGCCGACGCTCGACATCGAGACCATCTCCGCCGGCGGCGGCTCGATCGCGCGCGTCGATGTCGGCGGCGCCTTGCGCGTCGGTCCGTCCTCGGCCGGCGCCGTACCCGGTCCGGCCGCCTACGGCCAGGGCGGCGTGAATGCGACCGTCACCGATGCCGCACTCATCCTGGGCATCCTCGATCCGAAGGAATTCCTCGGCGGCGATATCCCGCTCCATCCCGATCGCGCCCGCGAAGCGGTCGAGCGCGCCGTCGCCGCGCCGCTCGGCCTGACGCTGGAGGAGGCGGCCGCCGGCATCATCGCCATCGCCTGCGCCAACATGAACCAGGCCATCCGCACGCTCTCGGTCGAGCGCGGCCACGACATCCGCGGCTTCTCGCTGCTGGCCTTCGGCGGCGCCGGCCCGTTCTGCGCCGTCTTCATGGCGCGCGAGTTGGGTATGGCCGAGGTCATTGCCCCGCGCCACCCCGGCGTGTTCGCGGCCTCCGGCCTGTTGATGACCGACTTGCGCCACACGGCGCAGACCGCCTGGCAGCGCCCGCTGGCCAAGGTCGCCGCCGCCGATGTGAACGCCGGTCTCGCCGCCCTGCAATCCGAGCTGACCCGGGAGCTGGATCGCGACGGCGTCGCGCCGGCAGACCGCTACTTCCGCTTCGCCGCCGACATGCGTTGCGTCGGCCAGTTCCATCAGCTGACGGTCCCGCTGCCGATCCCCAATGGCGCCGCCTGGTGGAATCCCCAGAAGCTGGCCGCCGATTTCCACGCCGCCCACGACAAGGCCTACGGCCACGCCGACGCAAATGTGCCTGTCGAGTTCGTCAACCTGCGCGCGGAAGGCTTCGGCCGCGTCCCCAAGCCGCCGGCGCCGCCGGAGCAGAAAGCGGTGGAAGGCTCACCGGCTCCCATCGGCAGGCGCCGCATCTATTTCGACCGCGCCAGCGGCTGGACCGACAGCGCCGTCTACCGCCGCGACGACCTGAAACCCGGCTACCGCCTGCCCGGCCCGTGTGTTGTCACCCAGCGCGATTCGACCATCCTCGTGCTGCCCGACCAGCACGCCATCGCAGATCGTGCCGGCGTCATCCGCATTCGCGCGAAGAACAATTGAAGCCACAGATGAACGCAGATGAACGCAGATATTTTCGCATCGGCAGAGCGACTTCGATGACATCTTTTTTGATCCGCGTTTATCTGCGTTCATCTGCGGCTAAACCAAGTGCCGCACCGCCCCGGCAGAGCCCAGGAGAGACTCGATGAATGCACCCGCCCGTGCTGCCGCCCTGTTCGGCGCCGGATCGCTCCCGAAGGTTGCCTGGGGCAAGGGCTCATACGTCTATGACACCGCGGGCAGGCGCTACATCGACGGCTCCTGCGGCCCAGCCGCCTATTGCCTTGGCCACGGTAACGAAGAGGTCAACGCCGCCATCGCGCGCCAACTCGACAAGATCGCCCACGGCTATCGCTACACCTTCACCAGCGATCCCCTGGAGGAACTGACGGAGATCGTCAGGACGCAGGCCGGCAACGGCCTCGATCGCATGGTCTTCGTCACCGGCGGCTCGGAGGCCACGGAGTCCTGCCTCAAGATCGCCCTGCAATACCACGCGGCGCGCGGGGAGATGTCGCGCCGTCGCTTCATCGCGCGCGAGCGTTCCTGGCACGGC
>JBGPEQ010000337.1:0-5145 GCA_041482855.1 Dongiaceae bacterium
AGCCTCGACGGCCGGATCAATGCGGTTGCCGGCGTGCTGCCGGCGGCGATCTCCGCCTCGGCCGCCGGGCGCGGCCTGATCTGCCCGGCGGCCCAGGGCGGCGAGGCGGCCTGGGCCGGCGGGCTCGAGGTGGTGGCGCCGCCGAACCTGCTGGCCCTGATCAACCATTTCAAGGGCACGCAGATTCTGACGCCGCCACAACCCAGGATTGCGGAAGACATCGCCAATCTCCTGGATCTGCGGGACATCAAGGGCCAGGAGATGGCCAAGCGCGCGCTCGAAGTGGCGGCGGCCGGCGGCCACAACCTCTTGATGCTCGGCCCGCCCGGCGCCGGCAAGTCGATGCTGGCGGCGCGGCTCCCGGCCCTGCTGCCGCCGCTCGATCCGGCCGAGGCGCTGGAGGTGAGCATGGTGCATTCGGTCGCGGGACAGCTCGCCGACGGCAAGCTGATGCGCCGGCGCCCGTTCCGCGATCCCCACCACTCAGCCTCGCTGCCGGCGCTGGTCGGCGGCGGCATGCGCGCCAAGCCGGGCGAAGTCTCGTTGGCGCACCTGGGCGTGCTGTTTCTCGACGAGTTGCCGGAGTTCCAGCGCGCCACCCTGGAATCCCTGCGCCAGCCGATCGAGACCGGCCGCGTCTCGGTGGCGCGCGCCAACGCCCACGTCACCTATCCCGCGCGCTTCCAGCTGGTGGCCGCCATGAACCCCTGCAAATGCGGTTATCTCGGCGACCGCAGCATGGGCTGCTCGCGCCAGCCGAAATGCGCCGAGGACTACCAGGCCCGCATCTCCGGCCCGCTCTTCGACCGCATCGACCTCCATGTCGACGTGCCCGCGGTGTCGCCCGCCGACCTCACGCTGCCGCCGCCAGCGGAAGGCTCGCAGCAGGTGGCCGCGCGTGTGGCGGCCGCGCGGTCGCGACAGGCATCGCGCTTCGAAATCGTCAACGCCAAGGGCAATGGCCGCGCGATCCGCACCAATGCCGATGCCGACGGCGAACTGCTGGAGCAGGTGGCAGCGCCCGACGCCGAGGGCCGCAAGCTGCTGACCGACGCCGCCGAGAAGTTCCGCCTGACCGCCCGCGGCTATCACCGCGTGCTCAAGGTGGCGCGCACCCTCGCCGACCTCGACGCCGCCTACTCGGTGCGCCGCCCGCACATCGCGGAGGCGCTCAGCTACCGGCGGGTGATGCTGCGGGGGTGATCATGGCCGCTCTACTCCGGCCCTCAAATCGGACATGACGCCAACAGACCAGAACACTCTCGGCGCCTACGACTACGTCATCGTCGGCGGCGGCACGGCGGGCTGCTTGCTCGCCAACCGGCTGTCGGCGGATCCCGATGTCACCGTGCTGCTGCTCGAAGCCGGCGGGGGTGACGGCTATCTGTGGATCCACATCCCCGTCGGCTATCTCTACTGCATGAACAACCCGCGCACGGACTGGTGCTTCAAGACCGAGGTCGAGCCGGGGCTCGGCGGGCGCGCCATCAACTATGCCCGCGGCAAGGTGCTGGGCGGCTGTTCCTCCATCAACGGCATGATCTACATGCGCGGCCAGGCGCGCGACTACGATCGCTGGCGCCAGCTCGGCAATGCCGGCTGGGGCTGGGACGATGTGCTGCCCTATTTCAGGCGGCACGAGGATTTCGTGCATGGCGCCGACGAGAGCCACGGTGCCGGCGCCGAATGGCGCGTCGAGGAGCAGCGCCTGCACTGGCCGATCCTCGACGCGGTCCGCGACGCCGCCGTGGCGGTCGGCATTCCCCGCACCGCCGATTTCAACCGCGGCGACAATCTGGGTATCGGCTATTTCCAGGTCAACCAGCGGCGCGGCGTGCGCGTCAACGCGGCCAAGGCCTTCCTCCGCCCGGCGCGCCAGCGACCCAATCTGCGGGTCGTTCTGCGCGCGCAGGCCAAGCGCGTGCTGCTGGAGGACGGCCGCGCCGTTGGCGTCGAGTTGAGCATCGACGGCCGGGATGCGACGGTCGCGGCGCGCGGCGAGGTCATCCTGGCCGCCGGCGCCATCGGCTCGCCCCATCTGCTGGAGCTGTCGGGGATCGGCGACGGCGGCCGGTTGCGCGCGCTCGGCATCGATGTCATCCGGGAGTCGCCGGGAGTCGGCGAAAACCTCCAGGACCATCTGCAGCTCCGGCTGATCTACAAGATCAGGAATGCGCTGACTCTCAATCAGCTCGCCGCGACGCTGCGCGGCAAGGCCGCCATCGCGCTCGAATATCTGCTGAAGCGCAGCGGCCCGATGTCGATGGCGCCGAGCCAGCTCGGCGCCTTCGCCAAATCGGACCCGAGCCTGGAGACGCCCGACCTCCAGTATCACGTGCAGCCGCTCTCGCTCGACCGCTTCGGCGAACCGCTGCACGCATTTCCCGCGATCACCGCGAGCGTGTGCAACCTGCGGCCGGAGAGCCGCGGCAGCGTGCATGCGGCGTCCCCGCATTTCGCGGCCGCGCCCGCGATCCGCCCGAACTATCTGGCGACGGCGCGCGACCGCCGGGTCGCCGCCGAGGCGATCCGCCTGACCCCGCGCATCATGGCGGCCGAGCCGATGGAACCCCACAAGCCCGAGGAGTTCCGCCCGGGCTCCTATCGACAGGACGACGAAGACCTGGCGCGCGCCGCCGGCGAGATCGGCACCACGATCTTCCACCCCGTCGGCACGGCCCGGATGGGGAGCGATGCCGGCGCCGTCGTCGACGAGCGGCTGCGGGTGCGCGGCATCGAGCGGCTGCGCGTGATCGATGCGTCGGTGATGCCGACGATCACCTCCGGCAACACCAATGCGCCCACCCTCATGATCGCCGAGAAGGGTGCGGCCATGCTGCGCGAAGATCGCCGGCGAACTGCGCCGTCATGATCCAGGACCGGGCACCGCGGCGTCACGCGGCCGCAGACTGTGTGATCGCGATCGTAGCGGCCCGGTGTTGCCGGTGCGACCAATCGCCGGCGTCGCCGAGCGCTGATCCAATCTCTTCGTACCGACCAACCCCGGCAGCTGGGACAGTCGCAGACCGTCTCTCGGCGCCTTGGCGGCAAGCAAAGAAGACGCGGAGGATCCACATGACGAGCGTTCGACTGGCTGCGACATTGATTCTGCTGACACTTGCAGCATGCAACGTGTCTTCGGACTTCCAAGAGCCGATCGCCGAGTTCTCGGCGGCAACGGCCAAGGCACAGACGGCCTTGGCGGACCTCGATTCCAATGCAGCGAAGGAGATTACGGCTCTGCGGCACGCCGACGCCATCGCGGCGCCGCCGCGGGTCAATCGCGTCGAAGGCTGCACGCCCCAGGCAAATGGCTGCATCGTCAGCTTGGCGCCGGATCCGGCCGGCGACGACCAAGGCGGGCCGCTGACCGTCTCCTCGATCATCCCCACGCACGTTCAGGCGATGCGGGAGATCAGTCTCTATGCCAAGAGTCTGGACGATATCGTCAAGGCTGACGCCACGGGCGCGGTGAAAACGGGCCTCGACAAGGCAAGTGCGGCCGCCGCCGAGCTCGCGTCGCTTGCCGGCAAGCAGTACGAGGTGGCGGTGAACGCGTTCTCGGTTCCCTTCAACGCGGCTGCTACGTGGGTGTTTGGGGAATACCAGGAGTCGATCAAACTTCACGCGCTCCGCGAGGCAACCCGTCGCATGCAGACCGTCCTGCCGGACGCTGCCGCAAAATTCGGCCAGGCCGCCGACCTCGCGCATCTCGTGGCCGTTACCCGCCTCGTTGATACCTTCGGGGACAGGCAGATCGCGTTTGCCGCGGATGCGTCGCCCGCGAATCTCGATGCCTATCTCGATGCGGCGCAGCGACTCGACGTCGCGCTGCAGGTCAAGCCAAGCGAGGTCTTCGAGCAGTTGAATCTCGCGCACCATGAACTCGCCGCAGCCCTCGAGTCCGATGACATCACCTTCGGCGAGGCAATTCTGCAAATCGACCGATTGGTGGCGAAAGTAGAGCAGCTGGTGGACATCGCACAGGACTTCAAGAAAGCCGCCGCCGCCAATTGAAGGAAACGCCCGGGGCAGATGGAGACGCGTCATGAACGGAAGACCGACCTATGATGAGATCGTCCGCAAGGCAAATACTGAAATTGCCAAATTCGAGGGAATGATCCAACAGGCCAGCAGAGAGATCGACGCTATCATCGCAAGAGGCGCCGGGCATCTTTCCCCCGACGATCAGGCCGAACTCAAAAGACTCAATCAGGACCGCAAGACGCTCACGGCCTCGATGAGGAGGATCGCCCTCATAACGCTGGAGCAGCTGGACAAGACGGACGAACTACAGCAGCTGGTCGCGTCGATCCGCGCCGTACGGGCCGATCTTGAGGAGCGGCGCGCCCGCATCGTGCGATTCGCGCGCACAGCGGAAGATCTCGGCAAGACCCTCGAAAGCGTATCCGATCTGGCGACCCGGATCGACGGGATCAGGGAGGACGTCTCCCACCTCGACGATCCCGCTCCCAAGAGGGGCTGACCTCCTCCGGAAATCCAGCTTCGAGTCCGCAGCCGCCTTGTCCGAAGGCGGCCGCGCTCGGGTGAATACGCGCCCGTCACTCGCCTGTCGCGGAAGCGCTCAGTCGCCGGCCCGCAACGCCACGCGCGCCGGTCGACGGGCGTTCATCGGAAATTGCCGCCACGAGCGGCGCGCGCGGAACCGTCGCCGCGAACTGGCGAAAGTCGGCGAGCAGGCGTTGCTCGTCGGCCAGCGGCAGCTCCGCCATCGGCGGCACGACGCGGCGCCAAGCGGGCTCGCTGGTCTGGTCCGCGATGACGGCCTTGAGCGCGGGAATGAAGAGGCCGCGCGAGAGGATGTTGTCGACGGCCTGCACCATCGGCAGATAGTGCTGCCGGTCGGCCAGCGTCCGGCCGTCACTCATCAGCCTCAGCAATCCCGGAATCACGTTGGCGAGGCCGCAGATGGTGCCGGCGCCGCCGCTCGCGAGCGCCGCGGGGATGTGGGTCTCGCTGCCCGTGAAGATCTGGAGATGGGAGAAGCGGTGCAGCAGGTCTTCGGTGAAGCCGAGGTCGCCGCCGCTGTCCTTCACGCCGGCGACGGTGCGCGGGTAGCGCTCGCTCAGGCGGCGAATCACGCCCGGCGTAAGGGCGATGCCGGAGATATCCGGGAAATGATAG
>JBGPEQ010000338.1:0-5137 GCA_041482855.1 Dongiaceae bacterium
CCTGCTGCAGCGAGCCGGAGACGCTGACGGTGCCGCCGGCGAGCGTGAAAGCGAGCGCCCGCAAGGTGACCTCGCCGGCCGCCAGCCGCCCGTCGAAAGTCACGGCGGAGAAGCGCATGGCCGCCAGCGTCACCTGGTCCGACGCCAGCTGCGCCGCCAGATTGACGCCGGTCAGGTCCAATTGGAGAGGCAGAGTGGTGACGTCCTGTTTCTTCTTGCCGTGGCCGAGCTCGCTCATGAGGCCATCGAGATCGAGCGACTTCGTAGCGAGATCGGCGGCGATATCATCGGGCTCGCCCCGGCCGCCTTCGTGCAGGGCGAGGGCGCCGGCAAAAGAGTTTTCCGCCAGCTTGCCCGACGCTTTCGACAGCGACCAGTCGTCGCCATCGCGCTTGAGGTCGCCGGCGACGGTGAGCGGAGTTTTCGCCGTCGCATCCACGCCGAACAGCTTCAAGAGATCGTCGAGCGTGCGGGCCTCCAGGGTCATCGGCCCACGCACGCCCTCGAAATCGACCGGCTCGGTCATCGTGCCGTCGAAGGCGACCGTGGTGTCCTTGCCCTTGATCGTGAACTTGGCGCCGACCGGCCGGCTGGCATCGCGCAGGGTGACAGAGGACTCGAACGTGGCGTCGATCTTGGCGGCAACGTCGTTATAGGCACCCTCGATCTGCAGCGCGATCGGGGTATCGTCATCGGCGGTGCGCGCGATGACGCGGTCCATCGCGATGCGCAGGATCTGGCCGGAGGAGGTGCGGTAGGTGACGAGGCCCTTGGCCAGGGCGAAATCGATCAGCGTCGGGAACTGGGTGCGGTTCTTCGGCACGATTGCGAAGCCGCCGCCGAGGCCGCCGCCGAACTTCCAGTTGCCGATGCCGGCCTGATCGCGCTCCAGGACGATGGCAGCATCCTCGATGCGCAGGTTTTCGTAATGCGGCACACCCCGGAGCAGCGAGCGCACATCGATGAGCGCCGACAAATGCCCGACGCGGACCATGTCCGGCACGCTGCCCCAGCTGGCATTGGCGATGCGAAGATCGCTGAATTCGATCGCCAACGGGTCGCCCCAGACGACCTTGAACGCGCCGATGGTGACGCGCCGTTGCAGCCCGTCGCTCGCCTGGCGTTCCACGATCGGCTTGAGATCGGCCTTCGTCAGCCACAAGGCGAAAACGCCGACGGCCAGGGTGGCCAGCCCCAGGAACCCCAGAAGGACGAGGGCGGCGCGAACGGCGAATTTTTTGCGGGACATCGTCATTGCGGATCAACACCGCCGGCAAGATGCGGTTCCAGGGCGCGCACCACGGGGCGTTGAGCGCGCTACGGCGCCTTTGGAATTTCGATCGTGATTTCCGCCTTGTGGCTGCGATCGCCCATATGTCCGCCGAAGTACATGTAAGCGAGCCCGGCGACGACAACCACCAATCCGCCGACGATGAAGTACAAGACGTTGTTCGTACTGCTATTTGTATTTTCGGCCACTTGGGTCTCCATTGCTCATTCAATCGAGGTTGCCGCGTCAACGCGCATCCGACGCGGCAGACACCGTACTAACGGATTGAAAGGCAATTCGGAGTCCACAACTGCACACGGCGTGCAATATTGGCCTGGGGGGTAAGGATGGGTGACCGATCGCGCGCCGGCGATCGCTACCGCAGCACCCACTCCGCGACCGAGCCGTCGCGGGCGATCGCGCGCATCTTCACCCAGCGGCCGCTGGCGTCGTACCAGACGTCGCGCGGGCGCTCGGCCTCGAGCCGGTAGTGGGTCGCGACGATGTTCCGGCCGCCCGCCCTGACCGTCTCCTGGCCGAGCTTCACGATCCTCTGGTCGAGGACCTTGCCGCTCAGCGAGTCCACGAGCGGGCCCTTGCCGGTCACCATCGACATGTTCCAGTAGCTCGCCGGCACGCTCTCGGCGGGCAGCGTCCAGCTGTCCTTGCCGGACGTCACCTTCATCCCGTCGGGCCCGGCCGCGCCCTTGATGTCATGCGGGGTGCCGTCGTCGTCGGCCGTGCTGGCCAGCGCGATCAACCGGCCGTTGCGCCACACCTCGTCGCGCGTCTGCTGGTAGCGATAGACCGTGAGGAACAGCACCTCGACCTCGATCCTGAGTTCGCTATGGACGACGAGCCTGTCGCCGTCCTGGCGGAAGGTGACGCGGTGATGGCCGACCACGTCCCCGTCATGGGCGATGTCGAAATCGAGCGTCTGCGGCACGGCCTGGGCGGCAGTGGACGGACGGGCAGGCATGGCGACCGCCGCGAGGAACAGGGCGAGAAGCATCGCCCCCGAATGAATGCGGCACCCCTGCCGGGCCATCGCGCCCGGCGCGCGCTCGATCGACTTGTCCCTGGGCTTGCCCGTCATCGGATCCTCTCCACGACGATCGCACCTGGCACCCATGTTCAGACCTGATTCCTTAATCACCCGTTAATTCGCGGGGGACCAGGTGGCCGACTGGGGGGTGCGGCTGGCGAACCTAGGGCTGCGCCGGCGACCGGATGCCGTTGGTCAAGGCCGTGGAAGCGCCACGATCGTCCCAGCGCTGCGCGCTGTTCGCCAGGGCGCCGAAGAGCGCGGCGGCGCCGAGCGCGACGACGATCAGCCATACGATAGCCGGGGGACCGGCCTTCTTGCGGCCGCCGGACGGCGCCGCGTCGGGCCGCGCCGCGCCAGCGCGACGGGGCAGGAGCTCGATCAAACGAGCGACGATGCTCGGCGTCTCCGCCTGGTCCCAGCCGCCCGCGGGCAGCCGCCGTATCAGGCCATCCAGCGCCGCCGCCGCGAGTTCCTTCGGCAGGTCCGCCAGCCGGGCCGCTTCCTGCCAGGGATCGATCTCGAGTCGCGCCAGCGCAGAGATGACGCTGAGCGACATTCCATTCCCCTCCTTGCCGATCAGGGCGAAGAGGAACTCGTTGAACCGGGAATGCGGGAGCGTGAAGGGGGACGGCACAGTCACTGCGACCACCGTCGAATGTATGGAAGGTGTATTACTGCAGATGGGAAATATTGTTGCCTTTACAAGGATCGCCAATCAATCCTTCTTTGGCCTTCTTTGGCGCTATCGCGCATGAGTTGAAGACCTGAGTCGCCGGATGTCCAGTCACCCCGATCCCGAGGCCGAGGACGACGAGGCGGAGGAGTTGCCGCCGCTGCCGGCCGGTGCCGGCAACTACATGACGCCGGCGGGCTTCCGCCGCCTGGACGACGAGCTGCGGCAGCTGAGCCGGGTCGAGCGGCCGAAGGTGGTGGAGGTGGTGGCGTGGGCGGCCGGCAACGGCGACCGCTCGGAGAACGGCGACTACATCTACGGCAAGCGCCGGCTGCGCGAGATCGATCGGCGCATCCGCTTCCTGCGCAAGCGCCTGGAGATCGCCAAGGTGGTCGATCCGGCGCAGCAGAAAGTGCGCGACCGCGTGTTCTTCGGCGCAACCGTGACCTACGCCGATGCGCAGGGCGCGGAGACGACCGTCAGGATCGTCGGCATCGACGAGGCCGATCTCGATCGCGGCCAGGTCAGCTGGGTCTCGCCGATCGCCCGGGCGCTGCTGCGCGCGCGCGCCGGCGACAGCGTGAAGGTGCACACGCCAGCCGGCCCGGAGACGATCGAGGTGATCGCGATATCCTACGACGGCGAGCGCAGCTGAGGCGCGCGCTTCACGCGGCAGGCGCGCGATAGCGATAGCCGGCGCCGGGGTGGCTCGCGGCCAGGCGGGAGTGCCCGCTGCCCCGGAACTTCTCGCGCAGCGTGCCGACGCGGTAGTCGCGCTTGTAGATCCCGCGGCGCTGCAGTTCCGGCACGACCAGGTCGACGAAGTCGGCGAAGCTTTCCGGCGTCACCGCATAGGCGAGATTGAACCCATCAACGTCCGTCGCCGCCATCCAGTCCTCGAGTTCGTCAGCGATCTGGGCGGGCGATCCCACGAGGAGCGGTCCGCGGCCGCCGATCCCGACATGCTCGGCGATCTCCCGCACCGTCCAGACCTTGTCCGGATCGGCCACGGTCAGGGCCTCGATCGCGGAGTTCATGGAATCGTTCTTGATGTGGCGCAGCGCGTCGTCGGGCGCGTAGCGGGAGAAATCGATGCCGGTCCAGCCCGACAGCAGGGCGAGCGCGCCTTCATGGCTGATATGGCTGCGATAATCCGCGAGCTTCGCGTTGGCTGCTGCCTCGGTCTCGCCGGGGATCACGGTGACCAAGGTGAACATCAGAATCTCCCGGGGATCGCGCCCGAGACGCGCGGCGCGGGCGCGGATGTCGGCGACGAGGGGAGCCACGACCTGCTTGGAGGGCGCCGACATGAACACGCATTCGGCGTGACGGGCGGCGAATTCGCGGCCGCGGCCGGAGGCGCCGGCCTGATACAGCACGGGCGTGCGCTGGGGCGACGGCTCGCACAGGTGGATCGCATCGACGCGGTAGTTCTCGCCCTGATGGACGATGCGATGGACCTTCTCGGGTTGGGCGAAGATTCCGCGGCCGCGGTCGCGCAGCACGGCGTCGTCTTCCCAGCTGCCCTCCCACAACTTGTAGACGACCTCCATGTATTCCTCGGCGATGTCGTAGCGCCGGTCGTGAGCGCTCTGGCCCTTGAGGCCGGCGCCCTTGGCGGCGCTGTCGAGATAGCCGGTGACGATGTTCCAGCCGATGCGGCCCTTGGTCAGATGGTCGAGCGTCGACATGCGGCGGGCGAACGTATAGGGCGGCTCGTAGGAGAGGGTGCAGGTGACGCCGAAGCCGAGATGCTCGGTGACCTGCGCCATGGCCGGCACGAGCAGCAGGGGATCGTTGACCGGCACCTGGATGGCGTGCCGCACTGCGGCATCAACGGTCCCGCCATAGACGTCGTAGACGCCGAGCACGTCGGCGAGGAAGAGGGCGTCGAACTTGCCGCGCTCGAGGGTGCGAGCCAGGCCGGTCCAGTAGTCGAGATCTTTGTAGCTGTCGGAGCGGTCGCGCGGATGGGTCCACAGGCCCGGCGACTGGTGGCCGACGCAATTCATGTCGAAGGCGTTGAGGCGAATCTCCTTGGCCATGGCAGGGCCGCCTTTCGGGACCTCACACCGTCTTGCCGATGGCCGCCAGCGCCTCCGCCATCACCGCCACCATGCGGTCGACATGCTGCTTCTTCAGGGTC
>JBGPEQ010000339.1:0-5134 GCA_041482855.1 Dongiaceae bacterium
AGCAGCACCGCGCTCACCACCGCCAGTACCACGCTGGGCGGCACGATCGGCACGCTGCGCATCGTCGCCGTGGGCGGCTGCATTCTCGGCCTGTTCATCGCGCTCGGCGGGGCGTTGCTCACCGCCAACCGCATCGCGCGGCCGATCCAGAGCCTGCGCAGCGCCGCCGAACGCCTCGGCGACGGCAATTTCGCGGCGCTGGACAGCGAGCGCAAGACCACCGACGAGATCGGCGACCTCATCGGCGCCTTCCAGGAGACGGCGCGCAAACTGAGGGAGTCGCAGGACAAAGTGACCCGCAACGAACGCCTCTCGGCGCTGGGCCAAGTGGCGGGATCGGTCAGTCACGAGCTGCGCAACCCGCTGGGCACGATCCTCCACTCCATGGGCACGGTGCGCCAGATGACGGCCGGCAAGGGCCTCGGCGTCGAGCGCGCCCTCGATCGCATCGACCGCAGCATCGAGCGCTGCAACGCCATCGTCTCGGACATTCTCGAATTCTCGCGCGTGCAGGAATTGAATCGCGAAGCGACGGCGATCGACGGCTGGCTCGACGATATGCTGGACGAGCATGAGGTGACGCCTGCCGTCACGGTCCGGCGCGAACTCGGCTCCGGGGCCGAAGTCCTGCTCGACTGCACGCGCTTCCGCCAGGTCCTCGTGAACCTGATCGACAACGCGGCCCAGGCGATGACCGATAAGGAATGGGCGCCCGGCGACGAGCGCGAACGGACGATCACCGTCCGTACGGTTGCGGCCGGCCCGCACATCCGGCTGTCGGTTGCCGACACCGGCCCCGGCATTCCCGCGGACAAGCTGGATAAGATCTTCGAGCCGCTGTTCACGACCAAGGCGAAGGGGGTCGGCCTCGGCCTGCCGACGGTGCGCAAGCTGGTCGAGCAGCATGGTGGGACGATCGACGTCGAAAGCACGGTGGACGAAGGCACGACCTTCACCGTCTGGCTGCCGCGCCAGCACGGACAGGCCGACCTGCAACCGGCCGCCCCGATTGCGGCTACAGCCTGAGGAAACCATCGTAACGGCTTCGAAGACCGTTCACATCATGATCGCCGATGACGACCAGGATCTTGCTGACTTGGTGAGGCCGGTCGAAACGATTGACCAACGCGGGCGACGTGTCACGCCCGGACGGTGAACCTCCTCCGACGCCCTGAACTGGAGCCGCAGCCGTGCCACGGTAGCGGCGAGGGATCAAGAATGCCATGATCGCGTCCCACCACGGCGGTCCGACGGCCGCCGGCAGTCGACAGCGAGGAGCCGATGCCCGATGCCGATCTGACCAAGCGCATTCTCAAGGCTGTGGATGACGGCTTCGACGACGAGGTGGCCTTCGCCGCGGACCTCACGCGCGTGCCGTCGCTGCGCGGCCGGGAGGCGCCGGCGCAGGACCTGATGGCGCGGGCGATGCGCGATCGCGGGCTGACGGTCGATCGCTGGAAGATCGATGTCGAGGACATCAAGAACCTCCAGGGGTTCTCGCCGGTGGCGGTGTCCTATGATGATGCCTGGAACGTGGTCGGCGCGCATCGGCCGAAGCAACCGAAGGGCAAGTCGCTGATCCTCAACGGCCATATCGACGTGGTGCCGACCGGGCCGCTGGACATGTGGTCCTCGCCGCCGTTCGAGCCGCGGGTCTCCGGCGGCTGGATGTATGGCCGCGGCGCCGGCGACATGAAGGCCGGGCTGGCCGCCAACCTGGCGGCGCTCGACTCGCTCACCCGCCTCGGCCTCAAGCCCGCCGGCGACGTCTACGTGCAATCCGTGGTCGAAGAGGAATGCACGGGCAACGGCGCCCTCGCCTGCCTGCAGCGCGGCTACCGCGCCGATGCGGCCATCATCCCGGAACCGTCGGGGGACATGCTGGGGGCGGCGCAGGTCGGCGTGATGTGGTTCCAGGTCAAGGTGCGGGGCCGGCCGGCTCACGTCGCCTATGCCGGGAAGGGCGCCAACGCCATCGAGGCCTGCTTCCCGCTGGTCAGGGCGCTGCATGAACTGGAGGAGCGCTGGAATGCCGAGAAGCACCCGGCCTTCGCCGGCCACGATCATCCCATCAATTTCGTGCTGAGCAAGATCGTCGGCGGTGACTGGACCTCGAGCGTGCCATCCTGGTGCACGTTCGACATGCGCATCGGGATCTATCCCGGCATGGACCTGGCCGACGTGCGCCGGCAGGTGGAGCAGACCGTGGCCGAGGCCGCGCGCAAGGACCCGTTCCTCGGCAACAGCCCGCCGGAGATCCACTATCACGGCTTCCAGGCCGAGGGTTACGTGCTGCAGGAGGGAACGGCGGCGCAGGCGCTGCTGGAGCAGTGCCACCAAGCCGTGTTCGGAAAGACGCTGGAGAAGCGGGCGGGAACGGGAACGACGGATGCGCGATTCTTCGGCCTCTACGCCGGCATCCCTGCCATGGTCTATGGGCCGATCTCCAATGACATCCACGCCTATGACGAGCGCGTCGATCTGGAATCGCTGCGGCGGGTGACGCAGACGATCGCGCTGTTCATCGCGGATTGGTGCGGCGTCGTGGCGGCGTAGGATCGGCGAGCCGGCGAGCCGGCGAGCCATTTGCGTCCGCATCAATTCACGTCCACAGGTTCCGGACCTTGGTCGCAGTCTCGCTCTTCAGGAATAGCGGGGGCATGTCGACGGTGCTGTGGCCGGTCCTGGGCGGCTCTCCTGGTTTGCCCGGAAAGGTGATCGTTCCCCCGAGCGTCGCAAGCCTGTCCTCGCTCGCCTGGTTGCCCACGCGAAGTTGCGGCCAACTGAAGATGTCGTCGACGCTGTGCTCCTTGTCGTCTACCACCCCGCAAGCATGAATCATCTCATGAACGGCAATCACCAGTTTGACGGGATCGCCGACCACGCGGGACTTGACGTGCCTGTCGGTCAGCGGGGTCGCTGGAACATAGATGAATGCCTTCATGAGCTTGTACTGCTCAACCCTGGCCCTGTCCCTGACCGTGGTCAGCAAGGGCTTGCAAAGCCCGTGTACCGACGCGCCATCGAACCGGACCGTTCTCTTCGGGATTTGCGGCGGATATTCGAACTCGAAATCTCCCTTTGAGGCCCAAGCCTCCACATTTGCTGCCCTGGGGTCCTCCGCTCTGACAAAGGTGACGCCGAGCCGGTGGCTGGTCGACAGCTTGTTGAACTCGAGGATGGCGCTCCTAAACACGCGATCCCAGCCGGCCGTTCCGAGCGAGTCGTCAAAGCCGATCGTCAGCTGCCCCGTTTCCTTGATCGCGTCGAGCCACGGCGCCTTGGATGGTGTCTGTTCGTCGGCCATCGCTCGCGTCTCCTAGCCACGGGGCGGGACATCCGCCGGTTGCGTAAAATGCCGTCGCCAACCCGCCGGCCGCGGCGACCCGCACGGGGCACTCAGCGGCTCTCTCTGTCAGAGCGGCATCCTTTTTCGGCCGTCCGTTTTGGATTCGCGGCTGATTGACGCCGCCACAATATGCAACATATAACCATAGAATTGCAAGTAGTTACAAAAAACACCTCGCGATTGGGTCGATATTGACCGTCTATCGCAGCCAAGCGCCAGCGGTGCCTCAGAAATTGGGCGAATGGCTAGGACCGGCCGCGACAATCGGCCTTCGGCCGATTGCGCAGGGGTCGCCCCTACTTCCTAAACAGGAACTCTCTTCCGACTTTCACGCGGCGCTCGCCGTCATACTCGATGACGTCGGCGGTGGCGTAGGTTTCGGTCCAGCGCTGCGGCAGGAAGGAGCCGGTGCCGATGATGTCGATCGGCGCCTCGGCCTCGGCCATCATCTTGCATTTGGCCGGTTCGAAGCCGGACGAGGCCACGATCTTCACCTTGGGAAAACCGGCCTTGTTCAGCCCGTCGCGCAAGTGATGGATGGCGGCCGCGGAGACGCCAGCGCCCACGAGGTGCCGGAGCTCGGTCTCGTTGCGATAGCCGCGGATGGCCTGGGGGCAGTGGCGCTCGAGCACGGCGTAGGAGGTCGGCGGGTCCAGGCCCTCGACATAGCGGCTGCCCGGCGTATCCACGCGCACCGCGAGCCGCCCATCGGCGGCGAGATCGGGAAAGCGCTGGGCGCAGGCGATGGCATCCGTGACTTCGCGGCCGAAATAGTCGACCAGCACGGTGAGGCCGTCATTGGGGTAGGTCTCCCGCACCATCTCGGCAGCCCGCACCGTCGAGCCGGCATAACCGATGAGCGCGTGCGGCATGGTGCCCATGCCGTCGGACTGCCCGAAATACTTGGCCGTCGCGGCGGTGGCGTTGCCGATGAAGCCCTTGGCGTTCGATTTCAGCTTGGCGCGCTCGGAGCCGACCGAGGCGGCGTAGGCCATCAGCTCTGCCATCTCCGTGCCGGCGCAATGGCGCGCATCCATGGCAAGGAAGCCGACCCGCGGCAGGTCCGTGCACATGGTATAGGCGTTGAAGGCGGCGACGCAGGCGGGGCCGAGCTTCATCAGGAATATTGTCTCGGTATCCACCAGATGCACGAACGAGCCGGAGATGTAGAGGAGCGGTTCGCCGGCGCCGACCCACTTGCCCTCGCGATACTGCACGTCGATGTCGAAGGTGGTGCCGCGCCCCTTCGCCACCGCCTGCAGCCACTCGACGCAGAGGCGCGGCGCCGACACCACGGGACGGCGCATGAACACCGCGTAGGTGACGCGCTTGTCGCCGAAGCGCTGCACCGTCGCCTTGCTGCGCAGGAAATAGTGGTCGGTCCAGGCGGGGAGTTCGTTCAGGTCGGGGTGCATGTCCGCACCAGTGGAACGGCCAACGGGTCGCTTGTCGTTCATGGTGGATCGCTTCGCCTCTGGCCTCGGAATTCGAGCGTGTCGAATGAAGGGAACCGTATTGCGGGCCAGCATACGCCTCCCCCTACCCCCCGACGCAAGGGCAAGGCGGAACGGGAGAGGTATGCGAATGTCGCGACCCCTTCATGCGTCCACGCTTCCGGGTCACGCCGCGCTTTGACCGCGGCCTGCGGTTCGCGCTATGAGCAGCGCGCCGTCTCCATCCAACGAAGCGAAAACTCCATGGCCGAGAGCGTTCAGCCCGCGCGCCGTCGACGCGTCCCCGATCCGTCTTTCGTGGAATTCGTCGCGCTCATCAGCTTCACGATGG
>JBGPEQ010000340.1:0-5099 GCA_041482855.1 Dongiaceae bacterium
CAGGTCCTCGACGTCGTCCATGTTGGTGACGTAGACCGTCACCTCGTCGCCCTGCTTCACGCTGAAGCTTTCGAGGCTGAAGGCGGGGGCGACCGCGTACATGTAGACGCGGACCTTGTTGCCGTCGCGGATCACGTCGGCGGCCGTCTCGAGATCGACCTTGTCGGCGGCGGCCTGCTTGCGCGCCTCCTCCCACATCGGATCGTCGCGCTTCCAGATGCTGATCGGGTTGACCTTCGAGCGATGGACGATGGTGGCGTCATGCGGCTCGGCAAAGACCGGGCCGTCATGCACGATCTTCATCTCGTCGCCGGAGATGTCGATGAGCTGATCGTTTTCGGGCTTCAGCGGACCGACATTCAAGAAACGGTCCTTGGAGAACTTGTTGAGGCAGATAAGCCATTTGCCATCGGCCTCCTTGGTTTGGCCCATGGAGCTGTGGTTGTGGCCGGGTTGATACTGGACGTCGAGCTTCTGCACGATCGGATCGACCTTCTCGCCTGCGAAGGCGCGCTTCGCCTTGTCGATGTTCCACTTGCAGACCTGGCTGTCGAGGAACAGCGTCGTGTAGGCGTTGCCGCGGCCGTCATAGGCCGTGTGGAGCGGCCCCAGCCCCAATTCCGGCTCGGCGACGATCACGTCGCGCGGCTTGATCTTGTCGTCGAAGAGATCGTCGAGCTTCCTCACGTCCATGACCGAGACGGTCGGCGACAGCTTGCCGTTGATGGAGACATGGATGCCGTCCGGCGCGGTGTTGATGCCGTGCGGGTTGCTCGATATCGGGATGTAACGCGTGTAGGGCGATCCCTTGCGCCCGTCGACCACGGGAACGCCGCCCATCTCCTTGAAGTCGCCTTTCTTCACTGCGTCTTCGATTCGCTTGAGGTTGAACACCACGACCCAATCCTGCTCGTTCGCGGTCATCTCCGCGATGTTCACGCCCTCCTCCGAGTTGTAGCAGGTGGAGAAGCAGTATTTGCCCTGGTAGTCGGAATCGACGTTGTCGAGATTGCCGCTCACCATCACCTGCCAGGCGACCTTCATGCTGTCGGCATCGATCGCGCTGAACATCGAGTGGTACTGCTTGGAATCGTCGAGGACCTTGCCGTCGTTGGGGATCGGCACCCGGTCCTCGCCGTTGGCGTAGACATAGCCGGTGCGTGGATATTTCTGCAGCCGCAGCCCGTGCACGGTCGACTGGTTCGGCAGCTGGATGATCTTGTCGACCTTCATCACGTCGCAGCGGATGCGGGCGACGCGCGTGTTCGCTTTGTCATTCACGAAGATGAAGCGGCCGTCATAGGTGCCGTCCGTGAAGGTCATGTGCGGGTGGTGCAGATCGCCGTTCTGATAGGTGCCGCCGCGGGTCTTCAGGAACTCCCGAGTCTCCGGCAGCAGTCCTTCGGTCAGGATCTTCCGGCTTTCGTTGGTCTGGCCCCAGCCGGTCGCCGAGCAGCGGTTGAAGACGGGCACGCGCATGAGCTCGCGCATCGAGGGCAGGCCGAGAATCCGCAGCTCGCCGGTCTGGCCGCTGCTGGAGAACACGTAATACTCGTCGAGCTCGCCCGGCTCGACCGTGGACTTCTGGCCCTCCTGCGCCCGCGCCGGCCGGATCAGGCCGCCGCCGAGGGCGCCGATCGCGCCGCCGCCCGCCACGCCGGCGACGCCGGCAAGAGCGACCACGCGCGCCGGGCCGCTCAGCATCGTGCGCCGCGTGAACATCGGCCGTGAATCGTTTTCATCTGACATCGTTGGTCTCCTTCATTCCATCCTTAGGTAATCGGATCGCCGGCCGCGGCCGGGCGCATGGACGGTGAGGTCACGGCAGCGCGGCGCTCGCGCTTCAGCCGCCGTTGGATCATCACCGGGCATTTGTGATCGTCCCAATAGAGCAGTTGGCAATGCATGCAGTAGATGCATTCGTTGACGTTGATCTGGCCCTCCGGGCGGATGGCCTGGACCGGACACTCGCCGGCGCAGCGCTGGCACGGGCTGCCGCACTCGCGATAGCGCTTGAGCCAATCGAACATCCGGAGCCGACCGGGAATCGCCAGGGCGGCGCCGAGCGGACAGAGGTAGCGGCAGAAGAAGCGCTCGATGAACAGCCCGGCAAAGAGGAGTGCGCCGGCGAAGACCACGAACGGCCATGCCCGCACGAAGCGCAGCACGATCGCCGTCTTGAACGGCTCGATCTCCGAAAGCTGCTCGCCCAACGCCAGCGAATAGATGGAGACGCCGAACAGGCCGAGGAAGATGATGTATTTGATCGGCCATAACCGCTCGTGCAAACCCCAGGGCACCGTGATCTGCGGCACCTTCAGCCGGCGCGCCGCCTTGTTGGTCAATTCCTGCAGCGCGCCGAAGGGACAGAGCCAGCCGCAGAAAGGCCCGCGTCCCCAGAACAGAAGCGCTGCCGCGATCCCCACCCAGAGGATGAACAGCAGCGGATCCATCAGGAAGTAATCCCACTTGAATCCGCTCATCAGCGCATTGACGTACGTCAAGACGTTGACCACAGAGGGCTGCGCGTGGACGAGCCAGCCGAGCCAGAGCAGAACGAAGGCGAGGAATCCCAGGCGGAGCGGGACGAAGATCCGCGGCCGCCGCATGAACCAGTCCTGGAAGAAAAAAATCACCGTCAGCGCGCCGATGGCAAACGTCAGAATTCCCACGTCGAACCACCGGGTCTTCCAGATCCGCTGCCAGAGCGGCGTTTCGGCAGCCGTGGAAGGACCGGCCTGACCTTCGCTCGCCGCGCCCGGCGTCGCCTCCGTCGAGGCCTGCGGCGCATCGGCCACGACGACCGCAGGCTGCTCGTGCTTGAGATATTTCTCCGGCGGCAGATAGCGCAGATCGAAGATCAGAAAGGCCTTCTCCAACGCGCCGACGGCGCGTTGCACCAGGAGCTGAAGCTGCCAAGGCTGCGCCGGGTCGAAATGCCGGTCCGGCGGAATGACGAAGAGGCCGATCTCCTTGAACCGCGGCGCCCCGGCGGCGGCGAGATCGCCGATGCGCGTGTGGTTCTTGTCGTGGAACCGCACGCTCTCGAGCCCCTGCACGAGGCCGATGCGGTCGAAGATGCCGCCGCGCACGAAGCCCGAGCCCTTGAAGGAGTAGCGCCCTTCGCCCATGACGATGATCGCCTGCTGGCCCGGCTGCAGGCCCTGCATCATCTGCGCATAGGCGGATTCGCCCAGCAGGCTGCGGCCGATCGCCGGGATCGTCGCCGGCGCCGCATAGAGATCGATGAAGGTATCGTCCGGCGGCCCTTTCTCCGGGCGATTGGTCGCCTCGGCGTTGCCGGAACGGCCATAGGCGTCGTTGATGTCGGCGACGCTGAGATGAAGGCGGCCCACCGAGCCGTCGCCGATCAGCGTCTGCCAATCCTCGATATCGCTCTTGCCGAGATCGACCGTGGTCACGACCGCCGCAGTCCCCGCCACCGTGGCGGCCGGCTGGCCAATGCCGCGGGCCTGCACCACCTTCAGCGCGGAGCGCAGGATGCTGTCGCCGATGACGAGAACGGTCACGGTGGCGCCGCTGACGATATCCGGCTTCGATTCTTCGGCCGTGCCGGCGGCGAGGGCGCGGATGTCGGCGCCGCGGAAGTGGTCGATGATGGCGCGGATCTTCTCCTCGGGAATGCCGACGAGCACGATCGGCTCATGATGCTCCATGAGCTTGGCGCCGATGATCTTTCCGGCGGGGTCGAGGGCGACGAGGATGTGGATCGGCTTGCCTGAATAGCCGGTGGAGTCGACGACATCGGAATTGAGATAAGCGAACCCGAGCAGGCGGTCCCCTTGAAATACAGGCGCCACCGGCGGCGTACCCTCGGGCGCGCCGAACCGATCCGCGCCATCGACCAGGTCAGCCGGCTTGATCTTGCCGAGAAACTCCGCGAGGCGAGAGTCGGCCGCGAGCGCCGGCACCAGCATCGTTGCGCACAGCAGGACCGACAGCAGCGCCGCGCGCGCTGCCGCAACGAGGCCAGACATCATTCCGTCCCGCTCCTTCCGACAATGATCGCAATCGAGGGCTCCAGGGCGTAGAGCCGTTCGTTGATGCGCGCGAGCCGCGCGGTCGCAGCCTGGGCTCGCGCTTCGAACTCTTGCCGGCCCGCCGGCGTCGCTGATGTCTCCAGCCATTCGAGATAGCGGTAATCGATATCTTCGATCATGCCAGCGGCCTCGAACAACAGCGCCGCGGCGTTCACGCCATGGATCTGGCTGCGTCGGATCGCCGCCTGCCGATCGAATGCCGAGGTGACGTGAGGGCCGGTCGGGTTCAGCCCGGCGGCCGCACGTTGCGCCTCGTTGCCGAGGCTCTGGAACAGGTCGGCCGTGACGAGGTCGGCATTGGATCGGAGTTGCTGCTCGGCGGCGACGCAGAACGCCGCGAACCCCGCCTCGAGCCGCGCCGCCACGGCGCGCGTTTCCGCGGAAGCCGGTTCGATGCCCGTGGCGTGCGCCATGGCGCGGCGCGCGGCGCGCTCGGCATGAAACGCCTGTCGGCGGGCATGGCGCAGTTTGGCGGCGTGAATCAGTTCCTGCCTGGCGAACGTCTCCGCCAGTTCGCGCAGGGCCGGATTGTCGGATTGCGCCGCGACGTATGACCAGAACGAAAAGGCCCGCTCTTCGTGACGCACCGCGATGGAAAGCGTCCGGTAGGGCGACAGCAGCGTGGCGGCGTTCGCCTCGTCCTCGCGCGCGAAGGTCTTGGGCAACGCGGAATGGACAAGGGCCGGGTCGGGGGCGTGGTGCAGCGTCCGCTGCGCCAGCCGTTCGACGCTGTCGACGTGGCCGCGCTCTTCGGCGGCCAGCCCTTCGAGCAGTTCGGCGATCTCGCGCTGGTCCACCCGGCGCATGCAGTCGGCGAGCATGGCGTAGCGCGCCGCCGCCTCGCGCTCCATGGCGTGGGCGACAGCCAGCATCTCGTCGACAGACTTCACGGCCGCCGGAGGCGGGCCCGCCAGATCAGTCATTCAGAGAGCCCCGCACCATCCCACGAAGGCCCCTAACCCATGTCCCGCATAGAATACACCACCCACAGGCGAGTCCGTGCCCGCTCAAAGGCGTCGACCTATGCCGGACGTTGCG
>JBGPEQ010000341.1:0-5097 GCA_041482855.1 Dongiaceae bacterium
CCGCGCTGGCGCCGCCGGAAGGAAGAGCGGCCGGCGGAAATCGTCGCCGCTGCGCTCGAGAGTTTCGCCGAGCGCGGTTTCGCGGCGACGCGGCTCGACGACATCGCGGCGCGGGCGGGCGTCACGCGCGGCACGCTCTATCTTTATTTCCCCAGCAAGGAAGAACTGTTCAAGGCGGTGGTGCGGCAGTCGATCGTGCCGATCATCGCGCGGGGCGAGGAGATGGTGGCGCAATCGCAGGAGCCGTCGGCCGCGCTGCTCGCCAAGATTCTGCTGATGATGCCGACGGCGGTGGCGGGTTCGCCGGTGTCGGCGATCCCCAAGCTGGTGATCTCCGAGGCGCGCAACTTCCCGGACCTGGCGCAGTTCTATCTCAAGGAGGTCATCCGCCGCGGGCGTCGGCTGCTCACGGCGATCATCGCGCGCGGGGTCGAGCGCGGCGAGTTCCGGCCGATGGATATGGACCATGTCTTCTACTGCGTGGTGGGACCGGTCCTCCTGTCGATGCTGTGGAAGCATTCCTTCGAACCCTTTGACGGCAAGCGCCTCGATGCGCAGGCGCTGTGCCGGGCCCATCTCGATCTGCTACTCCATGGCATGCTGAAGCCGGAGGGTGCGCCATGAAGCGGCGCCTCATCGCGGCCGCGGCGGTGGCGCTGCTCGTGATCGCCGGCGCGCTCGCCTGGGCAAACCTGCATCCGGCCGGCGATCGCGCGTCGGATGCGCAGCGCTCTTGGCTCGACCGCTGGGGTCTCGGCGGCGGCAGCGCGGCGGCGGCCTTCAGCGGCTATGTCGAGGCCGACTATGTGATGGTCACCAGCTCGATCGGGGGCACGCTGACCAGGCTCGCGGTCGCCCGCGGCGATCAGGTCGTCGCCGGCGCTCCGCTGTTCGCGCTCGATGACGCCGCCGAGCGCGCCGCCCGCGACGAGGCGGCCGCCAAGCTCGCCCAGGCCGAAGCGCAGCTCGCCGACCTCCGTCTCGGCCGCCGCCAACCCGAGATCGACGCCATCGTCGCCCAGCGTGCCCAGGCCGAGGCGGCGCTGCGCCAGTCGCAGGCCGATTTCGAGCGCCAGCTGCAGCTGCGGAGCGCGCGCGTCTCCAGCCAGAAGCAGCTCGACGACGCGCGGGCACAGCGCGATAGCGACCAAAGCCATCTGGCCGAACTCGATGCCCAGCTGGAAGTCGCGCGCATGCCGGCGCGCGAGGATGCGATCCGCGCCGGCGAAGCCGCCGTCACGGCGGCGCAGGCGGCGCTGACGCAGGCCGAGTGGCGGCTCGGGCAGAAGACCGGCGTGGCGCCCCAGGCCGGCCTGGTCATCGACACGCTCTACCGGCCGGGCGAGATGGTGGCGGCCGGCCTGCCGATCGTGCAGCTGCTGCCGCCGGCCAACGTGAAGATCCGCTTCTTCGTGCCGGAGCGCGTGGTGGCGCAGATCGCGATCGGCCAGACCGTGCAGGTCTCCTGCGACGGCTGCGGCGCGCCGGTCGCCGCCACCGTACGCTTCATCTCGCCGCAGGCCGAGTTCACGCCGCCCGTGATCTACAGCCGCGAGCAGCGATCGCGCCTGGTGTTCATGGTAGAGGCGCGGCCGAACGAGCGGGCGGAGACGCTGCATGTCGGCCAGCCCGTGGACGTAGCACCGGTGCCGCCGTGAACGGCGCCGAGCCCGCCATCCGCGTCAAGGGCCTGGCCAAGCGCTTCGGGCACAAGACGGTCGTCGACGATTTTGCCATCGAGGTGCCGCGCGGGGCGATCTTCGGCTTCCTCGGCCCCAACGGCAGCGGCAAGACCACGACCATCCGCATGCTCTGCGGCCTGCTCACGCCCGACGCCGGGGAGGGCGCCTGCCTCGGCTTCGATATCCGCCGCCAGGCCGGCGAGATCAAGAAGCGCGTCGGCTACATGACCCAGCGCTTCGGCCTCTACGAGGACATGAGCGTGCGCCAGAACCTCGAATTCATTGGGCGCATGTACGACGTGCAGCCGCTGAAGGAGCGGACGGAACAGATCATCGCGAAGTTCGGATTCGCCGAGCGCCGCGATCAGCTGGCGGGCGCGCTCTCGGGCGGCTGGAAGCAGCGGTTGGCGCTGGCGGCCTGCGTGCTGCACCGGCCGGAGCTGCTGCTGCTGGACGAGCCGACCGCCGGCGTCGATCCCAACGCGCGCCGCGAGTTCTGGGAGATGATCCATGAGCTGGCGGCCGCCGGCGTGACCATCCTCGTGAGCACGCACTATATGGACGAGGCCGAGCGCTGCCACCGCATTGCCTATCTGGCCTGGGGCAAGCTGCTGCTTGAGGGCACGGTCCCCGAGGTCGTCGCGGGGTCGGGGCTCAGCGCCTGGGCAGTGTCGGGGCCGTATCTTCCGGCCCTGCAAGTCCAGCTCCGGCAGCGGCCGGGCATCGATATGGTCGCCGCCTTCGGCGCCGCATTGCACGTCACCGGCACCGACGCGGCCGAGCTCGCGGGCGCCATCGCGCCGTTCCGCGACGATCCGCGCTATCACTGGGAACCGACCGAACCTTCGCTCGAGGACGTCTTCATCCACACGCTCGCGCGCGTGGGCGCGAACCGGTCATGAGCGGCCGGCGCTTCTCGGTTACGCGCTTCCGCGCGGTGCTGGTGAAGGAGTTCATCCAGATGCTGCGCGACCGCCTGACCTTCGCCATGATGGTCGGCATCCCCATCATTCAGCTGGTCCTGTTCGGCTACGCCATCAACGCCGATCCGCGCGCGCTGCCGACGGCGGTCGTGCTCGGCGACAGCGGCACCTTCGCGCGCTCGATCGTGCGTGCGCTCGAGAACACCACCTACTTCCGCGTCGTGGCCTGGCCGGACAGCCCCGCGCAGGCCGGCGAGATGCTCGCGCGCGGCGAGGTGCAGTTCGTGGTCGATATCCCCACCGACTTCAGCCGCCGGCTCCAGCGCGGCGAGAAGCCGGCCCTGCTCGTGGAGGCCGACGCCACCGACCCCGTGGCGACCGGCAACGCGCTGGCGGCCTTGGCCCAACTCGATCGGACGGCGTTGATGCACGATCTCATCGGACCGCTCGCCCGGCTGCAGCCTGGCGCGGCGCCGTTCGAGGTGCGCATCCACCGGCGCTACAATCCGGAGGGCATCACCGAATACAACATCGTGCCCGGCCTCATGGGCACCATCCTCACGATGACGCTGGCGATGATCACGGCGGCCGCCGTCACGCGCGAATTCGAGCGCGGCACCATGGAAAACCTGCTGGCGACGCCGGTGCGGCCGCTCGAGGTGATGCTCGGCAAGATCATCCCCTATGTGTTCGTCGGCTTCGGGCAGGTCTGCGTCATACTCGGCACCGCCGCCGTGCTGTTTCACGTGCCGATGGTCGGCAGCCTGGCGCTGCTGGTCGCCTGCGTCTTCCTGTTCATCGCCGCCAACCTCGCCGTCGGTTTCACCTTTTCGACCCTGGCGCGCAGCCAGATGCAGGCCATGCAGATGAGCATGTTCTTCTTCCTCCCATCCATGCTGTTGTCCGGCTTCTTGTTCCCGTTCCGCGGCATGCCCGCGTGGGCGCAGTGGCTGGGCGAGCTGCTGCCGCTCACCCACTTCCTGCGCATCGTCCGCGGCATCCTGCTCAAGGGCAATGGCGTGGCCGAGGTGCTGCCCGAGCTCTGGCCGATCGCGCTGTTCCTGCTGGTGGTCGCGACGATCGCGCTCAGGCGCTATCGGCAGACGCTCGATTGAAATCGGGAATTTACGCAAAAATGTTTCACGTGAAACATCGGACGACCGCTATCGGCAGACGCTGGATTGAAATCGGGGAATTTACGCAAGAATGTTTCACGTGAAACATCGGGCGAGGACCGGAAAACACGAATCTGCAAAACAACCCCATGCATTAAAAAATCGCCGTTGTTTTTCAATCACTTGACATTTCCCACTTTGGACCGTCTGAGGCCCCTGAGAGCACGCTTCGTGACGGGATGAGACGCTGTACGACGGGTTCGTGCCACGATGTCCGGAGGCGCCGTGGGAGCGTCCGCGGCGACCCGGCCAGGCGGTCGACCGCGGGCGCGCCTCGCGGGATCGGGCGGGTTCAGCAGATTCGCCCTGAAATCCCGGCGAACTCGTGTGCTATGTCAATGGGAGCTCTGGCAATCTGCTGTCACGAAGAAGGGGGGCTGCGGTGATCTGCGAAATCTGCGTGGATTCGGTGGCCGGCGTCCGCGCTGCCAAGGCGGCGGGGGCGGACCGGGTCGAGCTCTGCGGCGATCTCCTGGAGGGCGGCACCACGCCAAGCCGCGGCATGATCCGCCAGGCCCGGACGATCGCGGGCATCGGGCTCCAGGTGATCGTCAGGCCGCGCGGCGGCGACTTCCTGTTCGACGACGATGAATTCGCGATCATGCAGGCCGACGTCGACACCGCCAGGGACGAAGGCGCGGATGGTGTCGTCATCGGCCTGCTGACGGCCGAAGGCGCGGTCGACGCGACGCGGACGGGCGCGTTGATTGCGCGGGCCCGGCCGCTGTCGGTGACGTTTCACCGGGCGTTCGACATGACTCCCGATCCGTTCCAAGCGCTGGAGACGCTGGTCGGGCTCGGCGTCGACCGCGTGCTCACTTCCGGCCAGGAGGCGACCGTGCTGGAAGGGCTGCCGCTGATCGCCGAGCTCGTCCGCCGCGCGGCCGACAGACTCATCGTCATGCCCGGCGGCGGCATCACCGCTGGCAATGCCGAGCGTATCGTTGCCGCAGCCAAGCCAAGGGAGATCCATTTCGCGGCGCTCGAGCCGGCGGCCGGCGGCATGCGGTTTCGCCGGCACCACGTGTTCATGGGCGGCGAGCTGCGCCCGCCGGAATATGATCGCCTCATCACGTCGGTCGCTTCCATTCGGTCGGTGATGGCGAAGGCGTCCGGCTGAGCGCCCGTGATGCGCCGGTCACCGGTCCGCCCGGCGTGGGCTCTCCCTCCGCCTCGAGCTGCCAGATCACCCCGTACGGAGGCTTGCTGAAGCGGCGCAAGCCCCGGGCGAAGAGGCGCGCGTAGGGTCCGCCGAACCGGCGTGGCGCCACCTTCATCACGACCATGCCCAGCGGCAAGAGGACGTTGTCGGCGACG
>JBGPEQ010000342.1:0-5092 GCA_041482855.1 Dongiaceae bacterium
GGACGCCTTCTTCAAGGATGCCTATGGCTACGCCGTCTTTCCCGAGATCACCAAGGGCGGCATCGGCATCGGCGGCGCCGGCGGCGACGGCACGGTCTTCGAGCAGGGCAGCGGCGTCGGCTCCAGCGAGATGTCGCAGGTAACCCTCGGCCTGCAGCTGGGCGGGCAGACCTACCGCGAGGCCATCTTCTTCAAGGACAAGACCGCGCTCGACAACTTCAAGCACGGCAACTTCGAATTCGCGGCCGGCGCGTCGGCCGTCGCGGTCAAGACGGGAGCGTCGAAGACCGCGGATTACGAAAATGGCGTGGCCATCTTCACCATGGCCAAGGGCGGCCTGATGTTCGAGGCCAGCATCGGCGGCCAGAAGTTCAGCTACGACGCGAAGTAGCGGCCCGCAATGCGACCGTGCGTCCATCGACAAGCTCAGGATGATGGTGAAAATTGGTGGCACAAAGAAAGCCCCTCATTCTGAGCTTGTCGAAGGACGCACGTCGCTGATCCAAGTCACCTGCGGTAGCGTTGCAGGACGGCGTCACTTCTCGATCGGTATCCAGATCTCCACGCCGCCGGTCCCGCTCTGGGGATCGAAGGCTTCGCCGTAGCGCTCGCCCAATCCGGCGACGAGCAGCGGCTTGCCGTTTTCAAGGCGCGGCGGTTCGAGGTTGGCGACAAAGGATTCGTCCATTTTGATCGGCTCCGGGAGTGCGAGGTTGTCGAGGTGGCGTTGGGCGCGAACGGTTTCGGGTGTGAGCCCGAACTGATCGCGAAACGCCCGGGTGAAGGCCTCGTGCGACCCGTAGCCCGCCTCGATCGCCACCGACAGAATGTCGAGGCGCGCGCTCACGGCCGCCGCAGCTGCGCCAACGCCTCCTGCGCCAGCCGTTGCGTGAGTTCCCCGGCCGGCATTTCGCGGCCGAGGGCGGCGGCCTGTCCCGACCACAGCGAGGTGAAGTCGGCCGAACCCTTGGCTTCGGCGGCGGCCTTGAGCGGCGCCAGCGCGCCGCCGGCGAGCGGGAAGGCGGGTGCTTCCGCCGAGAGCGGGCCGACTTCGCGCATCAGGCGGTTGATGAGGCCGCGCCCGGGGCGGCCGGAGAACAGGTTGGTAAGAGCGGTGCCGTCATCGCGGGCGTTGCGCAGCGCCTGACGGTGCAACGCCGAGACGTTGGCCTCTGGACAGAAGAGATAGGCCGTGCCGATCTGCACGGCCGATGCGCCGAGCGCCAGGGCGGCCACGATGCCGCGCGCATCGGCGATGCCGCCGGCGGCGATCACGGGCACTTTGACCGCATCCACCACCTGGGGCACCAGCGCGAAGGTGCCGGCCTGGGAGGTGACGTCGTCGGTGAGGAACATGCCGCGATGGCCGCCGGCCTCGGAGCCCTGGGCGATGACGGCGTCGCAGCCGCGCTCGGCCAGCCACTTCGCCTCGGCCGCCGTGGTCGCCGACGCCATCACCTTGCAGCCGGCGGCCCGCACGCGCGCCAGCAGCCGCGGTTCCGGCAGGCCGAAATGGAAGCTCACGATTTCCGGCTTGAACTCCTCGACGATGGCGCAGGTCGCCTCGTCGAAGGGCGTGCGGTTGACGGACGGCATGGGCTTGGCGGGATCGACGCCGAGCTCCCGGTAGTAGTCGGCGAGGCGCGCCTTCCAGCGCGCTTCGCGCGCCGGATCGGGCAGGGGCGGCGCATGCGTGAAGAAATTGAGGTTGATGGGCTTCGCCGTGCGCTGGCGGATCACGCCGAGGTCCGTGCGAATCTGCTCCGGGCTCGACATGGCGCAGGGGAGCGCGCCGAGGCCGCCGGCTTGCGCGACGGCGATCGCCAGCTCCGCCGTGCCCGGGCCGGCCATGGGCGCCAGCAGGATCGGATGCTCGATGCCGAAGAGGTCGATGATCCTGCGATCGGTCCACGTCATCTTTGCCTCCTATGCGACTCCGACCCTTTTTAATATAGAGGAGAGTTAGATCGGCAACCTGCGTCCTTCGACAAGCTCAGGATGAGGTTTTTTCTTTGTGCCACCAAGATTCCCCCTCATCCTGAGCTTGTCGAAGGACGCGGGATCGTCTTGCAGCGAGTCATGGCTGTTCGTGGATGGTCGGCTCGTGCGTCACCGGAAAGTTCACCGAGCGTGCGATGAAGCACATCTTGTGCGCGGCGGCGTGTAGCTCGCGCGCCTTCGCAAGGTCGACGCCGGGTTTCACCGTGACCTCCGGCTTCAGCACGACGGCCGCGAACTGGCCGCCGCCATCGGCCTCCTCGATCATGGTGCCTTCGGCGCGGTCGACATAGGCAGTGACGACGACGCCGGCGACGGAGCAGAGGTGCAGGTACCAGAGCATGTGGCAGGTCGAGAGCGAGGCGACCAGCAGCTCCTCCGGATTGTAGCGGGCGGGATCGCCGCGGAAGCTCGGATCGGAGGAGCCGGGGATGGTGGGCTTGCCGGCGCTGCGGATTTCGTGCGCGCGCGCATAGGCGGTGTAAGCGCTGGTGCCCGTGCCCTTGTTGCCGGTCCAGTCGACGGTGACGGCGTAGCGGTGTTCCTTGGCCATCGTCAGTGGCGCAGCCCGAAGATCAGTAGCAGGATCACGATGATCGCGATGAGGCCGGCGACCCAGACCATGGGGGAGAGGCCGCGCTTGGCCGGCGCCGCAGCGGCGACGGGAGGCGCCGCTTGAGCGGCGGCAGGCGCTGCCGCAGCGCCCACGACCTCGGCGAACTTGCTGAAGAACTGGTCGGCCGTCTGCTTGGCGGCGCCCTCGATCAGGCGCGAGCCGATCTGCGCCAGCTTGCCGCCGACCGCGGCAGTGGCGGTGTAGGTCAGGATCGTGCCGGCGCCGGTCTCATCCGGCTTCAGCCGCACGTCGGCGCCGCCGCGGGCGAAGCCGGCGACGCCGCCCTGGCCCTCGCCGGAGATCTTGTAGCCGTTGGGCGGATCGAGATCGGAGAGCGTGACCTTGCCGGAGAAGCTGGCCTTCACCGGGCCGACGCGGACCGTGACCTTGGCCGTCATCTCCGTGTCCGAGAGCTTCTGGATCTCCTCGCAGCCGGGAATGCTTTGCTTCAGGATCTCCGGATCGTTGAGCGCCTTCCAGACGGCCTCGCGCGGCGCCGAGATCTTGTATTCGCCAGTCAGGTCCATGGTGGTCTCGCTCCCTTTCCCGACGCCTAACTACAGATAGCGCAGCCAGACGTAAACCATGCTGATGGCGATGCTCATGAGCATCATCGGGAAGGCGAATTTCAGGAAGGTCAGGAAGCGGAACGGGATGCCCGCGCGCTCGGCGATGCCGGCGACCGTCAGGTTGGCGCTGGCGCCGATCAACGTGCCGTTGCCGCCGAGGCAGGCGCCGAGCGACAGCGACCACCACAGCGGCAGCAGCCCCTCCGGCCCGCCGAAGGTGGGCGCCATGCTCTTGATCACGGGGATCATGGTGGCGACGAAGGGGATGTTGTCGATGATGGCGGAGAGGAACGCCGAGGCCCACAGGATCGCCAGGGCGGTGGCGGCGAGGCCGCCGCCGGTGGCGCTCAGCAGCTGCCTGGCGAACCAGTCGAGCAGTCCCGCATGCTCGACGCCGGCGACGACGGCGAAGAGGCCGACGAAGAAGAAGATGGTGATCCACTCCACCTCCGTGAACATGGTGTTGAGGCGATGGGTCTGCTCCTCCGCGGGGCGGCCGAGATTGTCCAGGAGCAGCAGCAGCGCCGCGCCGAACAGCGCGATCGAGCCGGCCTCCAGTCCTATGGCGCGGGCCAGCACGAAGGCAATGATGACCAGGCCGATGACCAGCAGAGATTTGCGCAGCAGCGGCCCGTCGCTGATGGCCTCGCGCGGATTGAAGGCCATGATGCGCGCGCGCGCGGCCTCGTCGACGCGCAGCGCGCGGCCCCAGACGAGATGATTGACGACGAGCTGCGCCGCCAGGACGACGACGATCACCGGCGTCAGGTTGACGACGAAATCGTTGAACGACAGCCCGGCCGCCGAACCGATGAGGATGTTGGGGGGATCGCCGATGAGGGTGGCCGTGCCGCCGATGTTGGAGGCGAGGATCTCCGTGAACAGGAAGGGGTAGGGCGGCACCCTGAGCTGCTCGGTGATGACCAGCGTCACCGGCGCGATGAGCAGCACGGTGGTGACGTTGTCGAGCAGGGCCGAGACCAGCGCCGTCACGAGCGAGAGCAGGATGAGGATGGCCCAGGGCCGGCCCTTGGCCGCCTTGGCCGACCAGATCGCCAGGTACTGGAACATGCCGCTTTTGCGGGCGATGGCGACCAGCAGCATCATGCCGATGAGGAGCGCCAGCGTGTTGAAATCCTCGCCGGCGATCGCCTGCTGCTGGGTGATGACACCGGTCAGAATCATCAGGCCGGCCCCGACCAAGGCGACGATGGCGCGATTGAGCCGTTCGGTCATGATCACGCCGTAGGTGGCGATCAAGATTGCCGTCGACACCCACAGCGGGTCCCAGCCGAACCAGACGCCGCTTGCGGACTCCCCGGTCATTTCTTGTTCGCGATGGCGGCGAGCGCATCCCAATAGGAAAGCACGCCGACCACGCGATTGTCGGCGTCGACCACGGGCAGGGTGGTGCGGTTGCGGTAGAGGAGGAGCAGTGCCCCGACCACCGGCATGTCCGGCTTCAGCAGCGGCAGGTCCGGGCGGGCGAGCGGGCCGACGGGCTGGCCGCCGATCTCCTTGAGCTTCGCCTGCAGGTTCGGCAGATCGTCGCCGAGGAAGCTGAGGTCGGGCACGAGGTCGTCGAGCGTCGCCGCCTTCGGCAGGAGCAGCGCCAGCAGGTCCCACATGTCGAACGCGCCGGCGCAGCGGCCATCCGCATCGACCACCGGCAGGATCAGGTAGCGATGGGCGAGCATCAGTTCGGCCGCCCGCGCCACCGTGTCGTCGGCGCGCAGCGTCAGCGGCTTCGCGGTCATGATCGACCGGACGGTCATGGCGGTGGAAATGCCCTCTCTCCGCGTGGCAGACTTTCGGCTGCCGCCGGGCTTGTCAAGCATTCGCGGTATGCACCGACCGCGAGCGCGTGTGTAGCCTTGAACCACAGAGGCACAGAGACACAGAGGTTCAC
>JBGPEQ010000343.1:0-5087 GCA_041482855.1 Dongiaceae bacterium
CCTCCATCCCTGGCCCAATGTTCGCTTCGCCGTCACCCATCCGAGGTGGGAGCCGTATGCCTTAATCGGGCACGTACGGATCTGTGCGGGGGGCGTGCCGTAAGGCGCGTCCCTACCGCGATAGAGCGTTTTCCGTGCAGCAACTTCGCAACGTGACGAACAACAGGCTGTCGAACGCGTTTCGTATGGCTGCACCAGCACGTCTGTCGGAATGTCCAGCAGGGCGCTCCGCGCGCGAGCCTGTCCGGCGATCAGCGTGTGATGGCAGTCACAGCGCAGGCATCCGGAATTGGGTACAATTGCGGCTAGCGGCGCCATGATATCGTCAAGGGCACGGCAGAGGCCTCGGCCTCTCGTCACGGAGGATCGACAATGAGCGAGGCGGTTTTTTTCTTCGGCGGTTTCCTTGCCAGCCAACCCGATATCGACAAATGGCTGCGCAGCGCCAGGGTGCTGAAGCCGGCCGTCGAATTCATCGGCTTCCCCTGGCCGAAAGGCACGGCGCGTGCCGACGCCGACAGCGCCGTCAAAGGCTTCAGCAAGGGGGGCAAGCTTGATTCGGTGATCGACGATATCCAGGGGAACGACGCGGACAGGATCTACATCGTCGGCCATTCGAGCGGCTGTGCGATCGCCAATGCCGTGCACGCCGGCCTCGAGTACATCGGTCATCACGTGCTCGTGGCGCTCGACGGCTTCAAGCCGAACAACGACCAACTCGATGAGGAGACCACGCAAGTCTGGGGGGCCATGTGCGAGGGCAAGACATCAATGAACTTCCCGGGCCCCGCCAAGGGCCGGGGCAGGGTCTACAACGCGACAAACTGCAAGGCAAAGTGGCCGCTGCATTTTTCCCTGGTCAATACCAACTCCACTGACGCCAATAAGGATTTGGTCGACGGCGACCTCAGCCAAGGCTACCTCAATTGCGGGGCGAACCTGTGTTTTCTGGGCCGCTAGATGGAATTGCGGTGACATTGCGCTGACGGGTCGGACGCCGTTCCCCTCATCACCGTGTACCGTCGAATGCATCGGCTTCCCCTGGCGAAAAGGCGCGAGTTCCGGCGCCGACAGCGCCGTCAGAAACTTCAGCAAGGGGGCAAGTATACTCGGTGATCGACGATATCCAGGGGAACGGCACGGACACGATCTAATGAAGGGCGATTTCTCGCGCGACAGCTTCGATCCCGCCCGGCATTTCACGCGCGTGCTGCTGCAGCAGGGGCGCGTGCTGACCGATGCGGACTTCAACGAGCAGGCGGCGATCCAGCAGCATTTCCTGCGCGCCTTCGTCGTCGATCTCGTGGGGCGGCGGTGGCGGGTCGGCGACGGGTTCGCGATCGGCGGCGCCACGGCGGAGGATTTCACGATCGGCGCCGGGCGCTTCTATCTCGGCGGCATGGCGTGCGAGAACGCGGACGCCTGCCGCTATCGCACGCAGCCGGCCGGGCCGGCGCGAGCCGACGATGGTCCCGGCGGCGGGGGTGATCCCGGCCGCGCGTTCGTCGCCTATCTCGAAGGCTGGGAACGGTCGGTCTCGGCCGCCGAGGACCCGGCGCTGCGCGATCCCGCGCTCGGCGGCGGCGATCCATCGGTGCGCGCCCAGATCGTCTGGCAGGTGCGGCGGCTGAGTGCGGCGGCGGCGAGGGAGCTTGCCGCACCCGTGGCGGCAGCGTTGGCGGTGCGCGCGGCGGCCGGCGATGATGCCGGCCGGGCCGCGCGGCGCGCGCTCAAGGCCGCGACTGCCGCGTTCGCGGCCGATCCCGGCAACTGCCGGCGTGCCGATGCGCTGTTCGATCTGCTCGACAGCGCCGCGCCGCGGCTGACGGTGCGGACCGCGCCGCCCGGGACCGATGCGGCGGGCGGCTATAGGGGAGCGGAGAACCGGCTTTATCGGATCGAGATCCACGGGGGCGGCGCGGCGAGTGCCGCGACCTTCGGGTGGTCGCGGGACAATAACGCGACCGTGCCGGCGGCGAATGCGGCGGTGCGCGTCGTCGAGCGATCGCCGACGGGGGAACACTGGATCGCGCTGGAGGACGGCATCGAGATCCAGTTCGCGCCGGGCGGCTGCTACCGCAGCGGCGACTACTGGACCGTGCCGGCGCGCGTGGCCACCCGCGGCGTGCTGTGGCCGGCCGAGGCCGATGGCAAGACGCCGCGGGCGCTGCCGCCGCAGGGCCTCTGCCGCCAGCGTGCGGCGTTGGCCTCGATGCGCAAGAGCGGGCGGGCGTGGAAGGTGACGAACTATCGGTCGCGGCGGTAACGACGATTCCTGTAGGGGCGATCCCCGGGTTAAACCCGGGGACCAGGTCGCCCGTGCGGGGACGCACCGGATTGAGGTGACCAAATATCGTGCGACGGGAGAGGCGGGCGACCTGCCGGTCGCCCCTACAAGACTCTCCGCGTGCAAAATCCTTCTGCGCCAGGGCAACCCTCGGAAGGGGAGGGCGGGCGGCGTGTCAATTTCCCGGGCGGCCGTTCGACCAATCTCGGAGACCCATCAGCCCATTGGAGATCGCTCATGAGCAGGTATATCGACGGCTACGTCCTGCCGCTGCCGAAGAAGAACATCGAGGCCTATCGCCAGCAGGCGGCGACGGCCGGCAAGGTGTGGAAGGAGCATGGCGCGCTCGCCTATGTCGAGTGCATCGCCGAGGACGTGAAGCCGGGCAAGGTCACCTCGTTTCCGCAGGCGGTGAAGCTGGAGGCGGACGAGACGGTCGTGTTCGGCTGGGTCGTCTTCGAGTCGCGGGCGGAACGCGACCGCATCAACGCGGCCGTCATGCAGGATCCGCGCCTGGCCGGGATGAATGCGAAGACGATGCCGTTCGACGCCATGCGCATGTTCTGGGGCGGCTTCGACCTGTTCGTCGAGGCGTGAACGGCGATAGAGTTGCCACTGTCTTTCCGGTGTCACCCCGGCGAAAGCCGGGGTCCATGAACACCGGCCTCTGGAATATGGGTCCCGGCTTTCGCCGGGGTGACAGCCGAGATTGTAAGTTCTGAAAGCGTCCTGTTTCTTTTGGGGACGACAGAGAAGGAAGAGCGATCCATGAGCAAGCTCCGCGTCCAATGCTTCGGCCTCGCGCTCGACGGCTACGGGGCCGGACCCGACCAGAGCCTCGAGAACCCGCTCGGCGTGGGCGGCCGCGGTTTGTTCGGGTGGTTCTTCCCGACCCGCATGTTTTGCGAGATGACCGGCAAGGAGGGCGGTACGGCCGGCGCCGACGACGATTTCGCGACGCGCGGCTTCGCCAACGTCGGGGCCTGGATCCTGGGCCGCAACATGTTCGGGCCGGTGCGCGGACCCTGGCCCGACGAGAGCTGGAAGGGATGGTGGGGCGATACGCCGCCCTATCGTGTGCCCGTGTTCGTACTCACGCACCATGCGCGGGCGCCGATCGAGATGCAGGGCGGCACCACCTTCCACTTCGTCACCGACGGCATCGAGACCGCCCTCAAGCGCGCGACCGCGGCCGCCGCGGGCAAGGACGTGCGGCTCGGCGGCGGCGCGGCGACGATCCGGCAATATCTGCGGGCGGGGCTGATCGACGATCTGCACCTGGCGCTTTCGCCGGTCCTGCTGGGCACCGGGGAACATCTCCTCGCCGGCATCGACATGCTGAAGCTCGGCTACGAATGCAGCGAGCATGTGGCGACCGAGAACGCCATGCATGTCGTGCTCCGGCGGCGCCGGTAGCGCGCGCGACGGTTTTCTTGCCTGTCACCCCGGCGAAAGCCGGGGTCCATATTCACAGGCCTGTGTTTATGGATTCCGGCTTTCGCCGGAATGACAGCGAAAGAAAGACTGTGAATCCTATCGGGAAGGTCGCTCTATCCGCCTCCACCGAGAGCGCGGGCGAGGGCGCAGAATTCGGCGACGTCGAGCTCCTCGGCGCGGCGGGTGCCGTCGATGCCGACCTGCGCGAGCAGGGCGGCGGGATCGGGCGTCAGCGGCTTCAGGCTCTGACGCAGCATCTTGCGGCGCTGGCCGAAGGCGGCGGCGGTGACGCGCTCGAGCAGCGCGCGCTCGGCGGGATGGAGCGGCGCCGGGCGCGGCGTCAGCTGCACCACGGTCGAGGTCACCTTGGGCGGCGGCGTGAACGCGCGGGCGGGAATGTCGAACAGGCGGCGCGGCTCCGTCAGCCATTGCGTGAGCACGCTGAGGCGGCCGTAGTCCTTGGTGCGCGGGCGCGCGGTCAGGCGGTCCGCGACCTCCTTCTGGAACATCAGGGTCAGGCCGGCGAAGGCGTCGAGCGCGCCCAGCCAGCGGATCAAGAGCGGCGTCGCCACGTTGTAGGGCAGGTTGGCGACGATCCGGCGCGGCGGCGCGCCGAGACGGCCGATGTCGGCTTCGAGCGCATCGGCGAAGATCAGCGTCAGGCGGCCGGGGAACGCGGCCTCCAGCTCGGCCAGGGCCGGCCGGCAGCGCTCGTCGCGCTCGATGGCGATCACCTGCCGGGCGCCCACTTCCAGCAGCGCGCGGGTGAGGCCGCCGGGGCCCGGGCCGACCTCGATGACCGTGCCGGCGGAGAGATCGCCGGCGGCGCGGGCGATGCGGCGGGTGAGGTTGAGATCGAGCAGGAAATGCTGGCCGAGGGCGCGGCGGGCGCCGAGGCCGTGGCGGGCGATGACATCGCGGAGCGGCGGCAGGTCCGGCGCCGCTGGGGCGGCCGGACGCTCGTTCACTGGCGGATGTCCACGTAGGCCGAACGGCGCAGCTCGCGCAGGTAGCCGCGCGCCAGGCTGTCGAGCCGGTCGCGCATGATCCGGGTGGAAATGTCGTCGCGCGTCTGCCCGCCGTTCGGCGCGCCCTTGCGCTGGTCGAGCAGCTTCAGGATGTGGAAGCCGCCCTCGCTGCGGATCGGACCGGCGATGGTGTCCGGCTGCAGGGTTTGCACGGCCGTCGCGATCTCCGGCGGCAGGTCGCCGGGCGACACCCAGCCGAGGGCGCCGCCGCTGCTGGCCGTGGCCGACTGCGAGAACTGGCGCGCGATCTCGCCGAAATCGACGCCTTTCTTGAGCTGCTCCATGAGGCGCCGGGCCGACTCGCGCACCGTCTCGGTTTCGTTGGGATCGTCGAC
>JBGPEQ010000344.1:0-5080 GCA_041482855.1 Dongiaceae bacterium
ACTGCCGTTCCAGATAGACATGCTTGTTCGGTCCCACCACGAGATGCAGGCCGACGACCATCTCGGAGATGGCGCCGAACTTGTAGGCGCCGCCATGGGTCCCCGTCGAGAGCGCGCCGGCGATGGTCTGGCCGTTGTTGGAGCCGGAAGCCTTGAGCGACAGGCGGCTGGCGAACAAATAGTTGTTGAGCGCGGATATCGAGTTTCCGCACTCGACGAAGCGCAGCTTCGCGACGTCGCCGGCATAGGCGGCGACCGTGAGGGCCTTCGGCACCTCGAGGGCCACCCGCAGGGTCGTGGTGTCGATCAGGCGGCCGTCGGTGACCGCGGCCGTGCTCAGCGACCACAGGCTGCCGCGCGCGCGCAGCCGCTTGCCGTCCTGCACGCAGGCCTTGATGATGTCCTGCAGTTCCTTGGTCGCGTCATTGTAGGTTTCGAACGGCGTCTTGGTGCCCGGATTGGGAGCGAAGGCGTATTCTCCGTCGAGCGCCTGCGTGTAAGCCTGGTGCCGCCCCTGCTCCTGGGTCTTCTTCCTGAAGAAGCTGCGTCCGTTCGGCATGGTCCTGCCCTTTCCGTTCGGTGCCTCGGGATAGTGCCGGCGTCACTGGCTCGGTACGGGTATCGTACCCCCCGTCGTCGGCGGGGCATGGCACTGGTAGCTCACTTCCGCCGGCATCCAGAGGCCGAAGGTGAGCACGCTCGCCAGGTCCTGCCCGAAGTTCCGATGGACGAAGACGTCGTTGATGCCCTGGCCCTGGCAATCCGCCGGCAGGACCTGCGGGTCCAGCATCAGGCCCCACGCATAGGCGTTCGCGCTATAGGTCTTGTACGGCGCGTCCTGGCCCTGCGGCGTGAAGGGGTCGGAGTCGGGCACGCTGAGGTGATAGTCCGCGCAGCCAGACAGAACCAGCAGCCCCGCCATGACAGCCAGACGGCGCGCCGGGCCGAGATTCTTGGTCATCGTTCTTGACGTCATCGTCGCCCTCCTGATCGGGTGGTTCAAACGCGCCGGCGGCTAGTGCTCCCCGAGTCCACGAGCCAAGTCTAGCGTCATTATTCGGTCAGGCGCGTCCAAGGGCTGTGCGGCCAATCCTGGGTTTCCCTCCTTAACGCAGGAAGATCCCAACCAATCCGCATGCATTGTCGCAAAAATGGCCGATCCCTGCCTGTGATCTTTATCACACTACGCGCCGTATCCGAAGCAGGCGCGGGCGCGCCGGAAACCCGGCGACTATTGCAGGGAAATCATTGCCTCAACGAGGTCGCGGTCGACAGGACGTCCGTCAAGGCGGCGAGCAACTCCTCGACCGCGAACGGCTTGCGCAGCGCGCGGTCGGCGCCGAGCATCTCGGCCGCCCGCAGGGGATCGAAATCCCCGCGCGTGCCGCCGGAGATGGCGATGATCCGGACCTGCGGGGCGACGCGGCGCAGCTCGCGGATCGTCTCGAAGCCGTCCTGCAGCGGCATGTAGATGTCCATCACCACGGCATCGGCGGCGCTGCTGCGCAGGCTGTCGACGCCCGCAACGCCGTCGCCCGCTTCGGCGACGATGTAGCCGACATCGCTGAGGATCCCGCACACGGACGCGCGCACCGCCGCTTCGTCATCGATGACGAGGACACGCGATGCTGCGGAGCTGTGGACCATGCGATGTTGACCCTCGATCGCGACGTCGAACCCTAGGATGCATTGCAGTGCGCGAGCCGCAGGCCCGTGGAAGCGGAGCCCCGCACGACGCGGGGCCCCGGGGACGTTTCGCACGAGACTAGGCTCAGGCCAAGCCTGGCATCGGTATGGTTAATTAATCGTTAAGCGGCCGCAGGCCGTCATGAGCGGGCGGAGGCCGTGGGAATCAAAGCGCCGCAGGCCAACTCCGCATCGCGGTAGGCCGATTGCCAGTTTCGCGTCGTCTCGAGTTGCCAGCAATTCAGCGACCGGGCGCCGATGAGATTGGCGCCGGCAAGATCGGCGCCGTCGAGGACGGCCTTGAAGAAATCCGCTCCTTCGAGATTGGCCCCGGCCAGCGTCGCACCGTTCAGACTAGTGCCGCGCAGGTCGGCCTTGCGAAGATCGGCCCCGGCGAGATTGGCGCTAGCAAGGTCCAGCCCGCACAGTCCCGCGCTGGAAAGCTCGGGCCTGATATCCGCGTGTGCCGTCCGCCACTCGTTCCAACCGCTCACGCCGTGCTTCAACACTGCCAGATGCGTCTTCTCCGACATCGTGTGACCCTCCCCGGCCATTGTCGAAAGTCTGCGTAATTCGATTCCTTTGTGTCTGGACCTCGCTACCTCGCGCTGCCGGCGGCGGCATTTTCGAGGAGTGCGAGCAGGCCCTTGAGAAGCTCCACGGGCCGCGGCGGGCAGCCGCGGATGTGCAGGTCGACCGGCACGACCGCGGCGACGCCGCCGACGCAGGCATAGCTGCCGGCGAACATGCCGCCGTCGGCCGCGCAGTCGCCGACCGCCACCACCCATTTCGGCGCCGGCGTGGCGTCGTAGGTGCGCTCGAGCGCTTCCCGCATGTTCTTGGTGACGGGCCCCGTCACCAGCAGGACGTCGGCATGCCGCGGCGACGCCACGAAGCGGATGCCGAAGCGCTCGATGTCGTAGAACGAGTTGTTGAGGGCGTGGATCTCCAGCTCGCAGCCGTTGCACGAGCCCGCATCGACTTCGCGGATCGAAAGGCTGCGACCGAGGCGGCGCCGGGCGGCACGATCGACCTGCCCGGCTAGTTCGGCGAGCGCGCTGTCTTCTGCGGCAGGCGCTGGCTCCGTCAGCGGCGCCCGGATGAGGCTTTGGAAGATTAGTTTGCGCATGTGTCGGGCGCCCTACAGATCGTGCCCCGAGTAGGAGCAGTTGAACGACTTGTTGCAGAGCGGGAAGTCGGCGACGATGTTGCCCTCGATGACCGCTTCCAGGAGCGGCCACTGGAACCAGGAGGGATCGCGCAGGTGGCAGCGCGCCACCGATCCGTCGCCGGCGATTCGCACCCACGCCAGCACGTCGCCGCGGAAGCCCTCGGCCAGCGCCATGCCTTCCCGCATCGCGCCGCTGCCGGCGCCATCGATCGGAACCTGAACCGGCCCGTCCGGCAGCTGCGCCAGAATCTGCTCGATGAGGGCGAGGCTCTGCTCGACTTCGCGGATGCGGACCCAGACGCGCGCATCGACATCGCCGGCGGTCAGCACGGGAATGTCGAAGCGCAATGCAGCATAGGGCGGATAGCCGGGCGTGCGGCGGGCATCGAAGGCGCGCCCGGACGCTCGCCCGACATATCCCCCGCAGCCGAATTGGCGGGCCAGCTCGGGCTTGAGGATGCCCGTGCCGACGGTGCGGTCCTGGAGCGACGCGGTGTTGTCGTAGAGTTCGACGAGCTTGGGGAAGTTGCGGCGAATCTCGGCGACGAGCGATCCGAGGGCCACTGCGCCGTCCCGGTTCAGATCGGCGGCGGTTCCGCCGGGGATCACGCAGCCCATCATTAGTCGGTGACCGAAGCAGGCATCGGCGCAGCGCAGCACGCGCTCGCGTAGGATGCCGCAATGCGCGTGGATCAGCGTGAAGGAGGCGTCGTTGCAGATGGCGCCGATGTCGCCGAAGTGGTTGGCGAGCCGCTCCAGCTCGGCCATCAGGGCGCGCAGCCACACCGCCCGCGGCGGCGCTTCGATGCCGAGGGCGCTTTCGACGGCCCGCGCGAAGGCGAACGTGTAGGCCACGGTGCTGTCGCCGGAGACGTGGCCGGCGAGCCGCGACGCACGCTCGATCGGCGCGCCCGCCATCAGCGACTCGATGCCCTTGTGCACGTAGCCTAGTCGCTCTTCCAGGCGAACGACGGTCTCGCCATTGGCCGTGAAACGGAAGTGGCCGGGCTCGATGATGCCGGCATGGACGGGGCCGACGGGAATCCGGTGCAGCCCTTCGCCTTCCGTGGGCAGAAACGTATAGGGGGTCGGAGTCGCCGGCTCCGGCCTGCTCGTGCCGAGTGGGTGCCGTATATCCCAGCGACCGTGATCGAGCCAAGGCCGTGAGTCGGGTGCGCCGACAGGTTCGAGCCCATAGAGATCGCGGATCGCGCGCTCGAGGCGCAGCGCCGGCGGGTGCCGCAGTCCGACGGAAGGAAATCGTCCCTCCGGACATTCCCGCGTGATTACGGCGATTTCGGCCGCGCCTTCGTCGAGCAGCGCCATATGAACGGCCGCCGCATCGCCCCACAGGCCAAGCAACGTCCATTTGCCCTCCACGACCCGTCCGGCGGCGAGTTGCCACGTCTCCCCGTCGACGGCGGTGCGCGGCCACGGCCGGTGGCCTTCGACTTGGCGACCGCTTTCGATGATGTCGGTCAGGGCTGTCATGTCGTGCAACGCCCCGTCCTATCTGAGCAGAGTGGCGACATGCTGGAACCAGGCGACGAGGGGCGCCGGCAGGTAGACCCCGGCGACCAGGACGAGCGCGAGATGGGCGAAGAGCGGCACGTAGGAGGCCTGCACTGGCGCGACGGAGCCGGACGGTTCTCCGAAGGCGAGACCGTTCAGCCGCATCAGCAGCGCCCCGAACGCGAGCAGCAGGCCGATGACTAGGAGGATCGCGAGCAGCGGCGCGCGCGCGAAGGTCGAGCTCACCACCAGGAACTCGCTCATGAAGATGCCCAGCGGCGGCAGCCCGGCGATCGCGACGACGCCGAGCACCAAGCCCCAGCCGAGCAGCGGATGTGTCTCCGTCAGGCCGCGGATGTCCGCCATCTTCTGGGTGCCCTTGACCTGGGCGATGTGGCCGACCGTGAAGAAGATCGCCGACTTGGTCAGGCTGTGCATGGTCATGTGGAGGAGTCCCGCGAAGTTGGCGAGCGGTCCGCCCATGCCGAAGGCGAAGGTGATGATGCCCATATGCTCGACCGAGGAATAGGCGAACATGCGTTTGATGTCGCGCCGCCGGTAGAGCATGAAGGCCGCGAAGATCACGGAGAACAGCCCCATGGCGACCATGAGCGGACCGGGCGCGATCGCCTGGCCATTCGCCGCCAGCAGCATCTTGAAGCGCAGCACGGCGTAGAGCGCGACGTTCAGCAGCAGGCCCGACAGCACGGC
>JBGPEQ010000345.1:0-5076 GCA_041482855.1 Dongiaceae bacterium
GACGATACCCACGCGCTGGGCATCGCGCGCAGAATCGTCGGCCATCTCAATCGCGTGAAGGCGCCCAACCTGGAGATCCGCGAACCGCGCGAGCCGCAATACGATTCATCGGAGATCTACGGCATCATCCCCGCCGACACCCGCAAGCCCTACGACGTGCGCGAGGTGATCGCGCGTCTCGTCGACGCCAGCGAGTTCGACGAGTTCAAGCAGCTCTATGGCGCCACACTCGTCTGCGGTTTCGCCCACATCTTCGGCTATCCCATCGGCATCGTCGCCAACAACGGCATTCTGTTCTCGGAGTCGGCGCTGAAGGGTGCCCATTTCATCCAGCTCTGCGCCCAGCGCGGCATCCCCCTGGTGTTCCTGCAGAACATCACGGGCTTCATGGTCGGAAAAAAATACGAGGCCGGCGGCATCGCCAAGGACGGCGCCAAGATGGTGACGGCCGTCTCCTGTGCCCGCGTGCCCAAGCTGACGCTGATCATCGGCGGCAGCTTCGGGGCCGGCAATTACGGCATGTGCGGCCGCGCCTTCGGCCCTCGCTTCCTCTGGATGTGGCCGAATGCCCGCATCTCCGTGATGGGCGGCGACCAGGCCGCCAATGTGCTGGCCCAGGTGAAGCGCGACGGCCTCTCCGCCAAGGGCAAGAAGTGGAGCGCGGACGAAGAGGAGGCCTTCAAGGCGCCGATCCGCGCCCAGTACGAGCAGCAGGGCCACCCCTATTACGCCAGCGCCCGGCTGTGGGACGACGGCGTCATCGATCCGGCCGACAGCCGGATGGTGCTCGGCCTCGGCCTGTCGGCGGCGCTCAACGCGCCGATCGAATCCACCAACTTCGGCATATTCAGGATGTAAACCGTGCGATGAACTATTGGCCGACCAAATATGACGATGCCGATTGGCACTACGGCAGCGACGACTACCAGAAGGATTGGGACACACGACTCGCCTGCACACACATCGGAATGTTTATCGCGTGGGCGCATTACAGCGGCCTTATGAACCTGCAGGGCATGCGGGCCGACCACGGCAAGGAATGGTTTGAAAGGCTCCGACGAGGCGAGGGATCTTTTGGTGAGATGACTGAAGATATCTTCGACGAAAAACTCATCGGCGATGATCTGACCGATGAAGGCGGCGCATTTGCGGATTGGTACTACAAACGCTACCTCGCCGAATTCACCGATTTCCTCCCGGCCGACGCTCCCAGTCCGTATCACTTGGCGGACAATTCAGATACTTTCCAGAAGATATCAGCACTTCTGGATACGCGCTTGGCGGAGTTCCGGTTACTGCCGCGGGAAGACGATGGCGATGGGGTGTCAGAAAAGCAGCCCGCTCTCGTGCCAACCTCCAATCTGGTGGCGGCGTTCCAGCTATTCTGGAACCGGATCACTGGAAGGAGAGCGTAGAATAAGACCCGGTCTTATCCTCGCTGCGCGGAGTTGTTGAAGAGTTCACCGCAACGGAAATCCTGGAGGTATCAGAGGCGATGAGCGCACTCCTTACCAAGATCGACGAGAAGAACATCGCGACGGTCACCTTGAACCGGCCGCTGATCCACAACGCCATCGACGACCAGCTCATCTTCGAGCTGATGGGCGCCCTGCGCGATCTCGAGCAGAAGCCGCAGGTGCGGGCGGTGCTGCTGACGGCTGCCGGCCCCAGCTTCTGCGCCGGCGCCGACCTGCAGTGGATGCGCCGGATGTCGACGGCCTCGCAGGACGAGAACATGCGCGACGCCGAGCAGCTCGCGGGCGTGCTGCGGCGCCTGAACATCTTCCCGCGCCCGACCGTGGCGCTGGTCCAGGGCTCGGCCTATGGCGGCGGCGTCGGGCTGGTGGCGGCCTGCGATATCGCCATCGCCAGCGAGGGCGCCATCTTCAGCCTGTCGGAGGTGAAGCTCGGCCTCATTCCCGCGGTGATCAGCCCCTATGTCATCGCCGCCATGAGCGCCCGCGCGGCGCGCCGCTACTTCCTCAGCGGCGAGCGCTTCAGCGCCGAGGAGGCGCTGCGCCTGGGCCTGGTCCATGAGACGGTGCCCGGCGACCATCTCCTGCGCGCCGCCGACCGCATCATCGCCGCACTGCTCGAAGGCGGCCCGCGCGCCCATGCCGACGCCAAGAAACTCATCTTCGACGTCGCAGGCAAGCCGATCGAACCGGCCGTGATCGACGAGACCACCCGCCGCATCGCCGCCATCCGCGCCAGCCCCGAAGGCCGCGAAGGCGTCGCCGCCTTCCTCGACAAGCGCAAGCCGAACTGGGTCAAGTAGGGCGGCCGGGACAGGCGATGTGCGTCCTTCGAGACGGGCGCTCCGCGCCCTCCTCAGGATGAGGAACACTCTTATGCCATCTCCACTATTCCTCATCCTGAGGAGCGAGCGAAGCGAGCGTCTCGAAGGACGCACACTAGTCATGCAGCGGAAACCCTAGCGATGTTCGCCAAGCTCCTCATCGCCAACCGGGGTGAGATCGCCTGCCGCGTGATGCGGACGGCGCGGCGGCTCGGCATCCGCACCGTCGCGGTCTATTCCGATGCCGACGCCGCAGCGCTCCACGTGGCCATGGCGGACGAAGCCGTGCGGATCGGGCCGGCGCCGGCGAAGGACAGCTATCTCGACATCGATGCCGTCATCGACGCCGTGCACCGCACTGGGGCAGAGGCGATCCATCCGGGCTACGGCTTCCTGTCGGAGAATGCGGAATTCGCGCTGGCGGTGGCCGATGCCGGCGCCGTGTTCGTGGGTCCGCCGGTCGGCGCCATCCGCGCCATGGGCTCGAAGAGCGAGGCCAAGGCGATCATGGGCCGCGCCGGCGTGCCGCTGGTGCCGGGCTATCATGGCGACGACCAGGACGACGAGCACCTGCGACGCGCGGCCGACCGCACCGGCTATCCCGCGCTCATCAAGGCCGTGGCGGGCGGCGGCGGCAAGGGCATGCGGCGCGTCGATCGCGCCGAGGATTTCGCGGAAGCGCTGGCCGGCGCACGCCGCGAGGCCAAGGCCGCCTTCGGCGACGAGCGCGTGCTGATCGAGAAATATGTGCTGCAGCCGCGTCACGTCGAGGTGCAGGTGTTCGCGGACACCCATGGCAATGCAGTGCACCTGTACGAGCGCGATTGCTCGATCCAGCGCCGCCACCAGAAGGTGGTGGAGGAGGCGCCGGCGCCAGGGCTATCGGCGGAGTTGCGGGAAGCGCTGGGCGCCGCCGCGGTCAAGGCCGCCAAGGCCATCGGCTATGTCGGCGCCGGCACCATCGAGTTCCTGCTCGATCCGAGCGGCGCCTTCTACTTCATGGAAATGAACACGCGCCTGCAGGTCGAGCACCCCGTCACCGAGATGATCACCGATCTCGATCTGGTGGAGTGGCAGCTGCGGGTCGCCGGCGGCGAACCGCTGCCGCGCCCGCAGGACAAGATCCTGTTCTGCGGCCATGCCATCGAGGCGCGGATCTACGCCGAAGACCCCGCGCGCGGCTTTCTCCCGGCCACCGGACGGCTGGCCTATCTGCGCTGGCCGGAGGCTGGCCCGCACGTCCGCATCGATACGGGCGTCCGCGCCGGCGACGAGATTTCCGTCCACTATGACCCCATGATCGCCAAGCTCGCCGTGTGGGGCGAGGATCGCCCGGCGGCGGTGCGCAAGCTGCGCACGGCACTTTCGACCTGTCAGATCGCCGGTCTCCGTCACAATGTCGACTTCCTGCGCGCGATCGCCTTCCATCCGGCCTTCGAGGCGGCCGAACTCGACACCGCCTTCATCGAGCGCCACCGCGCCGATCTCCTGCCGGCCGATCCGGCCCAGCCCCTGATCGATGCCTGGGCCATCGCCTGCGCCGACCTGACGCTCTACCAGGAGCAGATCGCGCGCGAGGCGGCGCTGAAGACCGGCGATCCCTGGTCGCCCTGGAGCGCCGCCAAGGGCTGGCGCCTGAACGGCGAGGGCCATGGCGAGATCCGCCTGCGCAGCGACGGCGCGCTGCACAAGATCGCCGTCACCTACAAACCCGACGGGTATCTCTTCGACCTGCCGGCCGGGCGTCGCTTCGTGCGGGCGCAGCGTCTCGCCAATGGCGACGTCCGCGTGGACATCGAGGGCCGCCACGCCACCGGCACGGTGGCGCGCACCGGCGCGCAGCTCACGGTCTTCACCGCCGACGGCACGGCCCAGTTCGAACTCGTCGATCCCCTGGCCGCGAGTGAGCAAGTCGACGTCGCGCCCGGCCACCTGACCGCACCCATGCCCGGCAAGGTCATCCAGGTCGCTGTCAAAGCCGGCGATGAGGTGAAGCGCGGCACCACCCTGATGGTGCTGGAAGCCATGAAGATGGAACACAGCATCGCCGCCCCCATGGACGGCAAGATCGAGCGCGTCTTCTTCAAGCCCGGCGATCTCGTGGAGGAGGGCGCGGAATTGCTCGCGTTCGTGGAGGAGGGGTGATGTGCCCTAAGGTATCCACACACCTCACAAGGTCCCACAACAGAGCTCCCCCTCTCCTTGCGGGCTACGGGGTTCACGCTTCTCAGGAAGCCGCAAGAAGAAAGCTCCCCCTCCCCTTGCGGGAGGGGGTTGGGGGAGGGGTTTCGCGCCGGCAGGCGTGCATGAATCTGCCTGTGCGAGACTGGGGCGTGAATCGCATGGACCCGATTTCTCGCGCAACGACGGCGCGGTTGTCTTCTAATTCCACTGCCGGAGCTTCGGCCAGATCGGCCTTTCTGGCGCGCTACCGCGCGCAAACCCCTCCCCCCACCCCCTCCCGCAAGGGGAGGGGGAGCTTTTTTTCTTGGCGCTCCCCAGATATCTGTGCATGTCCGACCCCCTTGCGGCCGTGATGCCCGCCATGTCGAACCTCCTTCCCACCCGCGTCAAGATGGTTGAGGTCGGCCCGCGCGATGGCCTCCAGAACGAGGAGCTGTTCGTCGCGACCGAGCAGAAAGTCGAGCTGATCGAGCGGCTGGCAGCGACCGGCATGCGGCGGATCGAAGCGGCATCGTTCGTCAGCCCAAAGGCGATCCCGCAGATGCGCGACGCCGCCGATCTGATGGCCAGACTGCCACGCCGGCCCGGTGTCA
>JBGPEQ010000346.1:0-5060 GCA_041482855.1 Dongiaceae bacterium
CGACGTGATGAATTTCGATATGGCGACGGAGATGCTCGATATTCCGCACGCCACGGTGCGCACCAACGACGACGTCGCCGTCGAGAACTCGACCTACACGACCGGCCGCCGCGGCGTGGCGGGCACGGTGGTGGTGGAGAAGATCGTGGGTGCCGCCGCCGAGGAGAACCTGCCGCTGGCGGCGCTCAAGGAACTCGGCGACCGTGTCAATGGCCGCACGCGCTCCATGGGCGTGGCCCTCACCTCCTGCACGGTGCCCGCCGCCGGCAAGCCGACGTTCGAGCTGGGCGCCGACGAAATCGAGATGGGCGTCGGCATCCATGGCGAGCCCGGCCGACGGCGCGTGAAGCACAAGTCGGCCGACGACATCGCCGGCGAGATGATGACCGCGATCCTCGGCGACCTCGGCGCCAAGCCCGGCAGCGAGGTGCTGCTGCTGGTCAACGGCTATGGCGGCACGCCGGCCATGGAACTCTATCTGATGTTCGACACTGCGAAGCGGCTGCTCGATGCGAAGGGCCTGAAGGTCGCGCGTTCGCTGGTCGGCAACTACTGCACGTCGCTGGAGATGGCCGGTTGCTCGCTCACGGTGACCGCGCTCGATGCCGAGCTGACGCGCCTGTGGGACGCACCGGTGCATACGGCGGCGCTGCGATGGTGACGGCGCCGCATCGCGAAGCCGCGCGCCGCTACGTGCGATAGTCCGGCTCCTCCTTGTCGAGCACGCGCTTGATCGCCGAGAGGAACGTGTTGCCGTAGGCGTGGACAGCGTGCACCGCCTCCATCACCGGCCGGGCCAGGCGGCCGGGGACGGGAGCAAGGGGCTGGCCGCTCTGCATGGCCAGGAGCTGCAGGCGACAGGCTTGCTCCAGGTAGTAGAGGCTGTAGATGGCCTGGCCGATGTCAGGCGCCACGACCATGGGGCCGTGATTGCGCATGAAGATCACTTCCTTGTCGCCGAGAAGCTTGGCGACGCGTTCGCCCTCGGCGGTGTCGAGGGCCAGGCCGGAGTATTCGTCGTCATAGACGATCTGGTCGTGAAACATCATCGCCTCCTGCACAACGGACTGCAGGCGGCCGCCCTTCAGCAGGCAAAGCGCGGTCGCGTGCGGCATATGCGCGTGGAAGCAGGCGCGCGCCGCCGGGTTCCGCCGGTGGATCGGCGCGTGCAGGCTGAAGGCCGTACGCTCGACCGTGCCGTTGCCTTCGACAATTTCGCCGTCGAGCGTGCAAAGGATGAGGCTGGCAGCCGTGATCTCCGACCAGAAATAGCCTTCGGGGTTCACCAGGAACAGATCGTCGCGCCCCGGCGCCATGAAACTGAAGTGATTGCACGTGCCGGTCTGGTAGCCGAGGCGCGCCGACCAGCGGAGCACGGCGGCAAGATCGACGCGGGCCTGGGTGAGATCGTTGGCGAGCATAGCGGTGCGTTCCCTCAGTGTTGGCGCATCATCAACGATCGAGCACGTTCTTGAGAAAAGCGCGCGTGCGCGGCTCGCGCGGCGATTCAAGCAATCGGTCGGGCGTATCCTCTTCGACGATGACGCCGCGGTCCATGAACAGGACGCGATTGGCGACCTGTCGGGCGAAATTCATCTCGTGCGTGACGATGATCATGGTCATGCCGTCGTCGCGCAGCTGCCGCATCACTTCGAGCACCTCGTGCACCAGCTCGGGGTCGAGCGCGCTCGTCGGCTCGTCGAACAGCATCGCGGTGGGATCCATGGCGAGCGCGCGGGCGATCGCCGTGCGTTGCTGCTGCCCGCCGGACATCTCCTCGGGGTAATAGTCGGCCTTGTCCTCGAGTCCGACTCGGCGCATGAGCTCGAGCGCCTTGGCGGTTGCCGCCTCCTTGCTCATGCGCCGCACGTGGACGGGCGCCTCGATGATGTTCTCGAGCGCGGTCAGATGCGGAAACAGGTTGAAGCTCTGAAAGACCATGCCGAGTGTGGCGCGGACTTCCGCGATTCGCCGCTTGGCGTGCGGCCGACGGACGCCGTCAACCAGGTCGTAGTAAACGGCCTCTCCGGCGACCCGAATCGCACCGCGATCGGGGACTTCGAGATGGTTGATGCAGCGCAGCAGCGTCGACTTGCCGCTGCCGGAAGGACCGATGATGCAGATCACTTCGCCGGCCCCGACCGTCAGCGACACGCCCCGCAGCACTTCCAGCGGCCCGAAGGATTTGTGGATGTCTGAGAGCTCGATCATGCGCGCTTGCGGCGGCTGTAGCCCTGCGATGAGATGCGCTCGAGCCAGCGGACGAAGAGTGCGGCCGGATAGCCGACGGAGAAGTAGAGAATGGCGGTCAACGTATAGATCGTGAAGTACTGGAAGGAGCGCGCGGAAATGATCGTGCCTTTGAACATCAATTCCTGAATGCCGATCACCGAGCACAGCGCGGTGTCCTTGAACAGCGAGATGAAATAATTGCCGAGGGTCGGTATGACGATGCGCACGGCTTGCGGCAGGATGATGCGGCGGAAGGCCAGCGACTCGGTCATGCCGAGCGCGGCAGCCGCCAGCCATTGACCCTGGGCGACCGCCTTGATGCCGCCGCGATAGACCTCGCTCATATAGGCGGTGTAGTTGAAGGTGAGGCCGATGACAGCGCAGGCGAGGCCCGGGAGCAGGATGCCGATGCTCGGCAGGACATAGTAGATGTAGGTGAGCTGCAGCAGAAGCGGGGTCGCCCGGATCACCTCGACATAGGCGTCGACGGGCAACCGGATCAACCGGCTGGGCGACATGCGTGCCAGCGCCACAGGAATAGCTAAGACGGCGCTCATCACGATGACGCTGAGCGTGAGCGCAACGGTGATCCAGAGTCCCTGCAGCAAGACCCCGAGATAGTCCTGCGCAACCTCAAGATTCAGGAGATCCATAATCCAGACCTGCAGCCAGGACGTCCGCCGACAGCGGGCGTCCCGACCGCAACGTTATTTTCGGCTGCTACTTCGGCTGGAAGTAGATCAGGTTGCTCAGCGGGTCCAGGCCGTACTTCTTGAGAATTCCGCTGACCGTGCCGTCGCCCCGCAGTTCCGCGAGGCCTTGCGTATAGGCGGCGCGCAAGGTGCAATCCTCCTTGCGCGTGGCATAGCGCGCATAGCCGTAGCCGTACCCGAGGATGAGCTCCTGAGGCAGGGAGACGTTGGGGACGATCTCGATCGGGGCAGTCGGGTTCGCCTTCATGAAGTTGTAGAACAGCACGTTGTCCTCGAGGACGATCTTGACACGGCCCTGGACGATGCTCGGAAACTCCTCGGCATCCGTCTGGAACGGAATCGTGGTGGCGCCAAGGTGCCGTGCGTATTCGTCCTGCGCCGCTCCGGCGACCGCGCCGACTTCCTTGCCCTTGAGGTCCTCGAGGGACTTGATGCCCATCGGGTTGCCCTTCTGGACGATGATGGCGGGCCCATACCACCAGGCAGGTCCCGTGAAGCTCACGACCTTCAGCCGGTCGGGCGTCACATGGATGTTCGTGGCGACGATGTCGATGCGCTTGGAGATCATCGCGGGGATGAGCTGCCCGAACGGCATGATCTCGTACTTGATGGTCTTGATGCCCATCCAATCGAGCACGGCCTGGTGGATCTCGACGTCGATGCCGCTGGCGACGTTGGTCGCCGGATCGATCGAGCTGTAGGGCGGGCTCGGGCTGATGCCGAGCGTGATGCCGTTCGCCATGGCGTCTTTGTAGGAACTGTCGCCGCAGTCACCGACGAACGGCGGCGCCTCGTACTTCTTTTCGGCAAACGCTGCGCTGCCGGTAAGCGCAAGAACAACGACGGCAACTGCCGATACGAACAAACCTCTCATGACGTGTCGCCTCCTCCTCTGGTTTATCTCCGGCGATACCACGACTGTTCCGAGTATCGCGCGGGTTTTGCGTCGGCGTGAGACCTCTCACGCACGAACGAAATGCAGCTCGATGTACCTCCCGTTGGCCGCACCGAACGTCAGCCGACTCGGACGAGGCTTCAACACCTAGTCGCGCGGCTGTCGGACTCTGCGGCTGTCGACTCGCGCCGACCTGCGGCCGATCAACGAAAATTGTATACGTTTAGACGATTAGAGGATTAGACATAGGCAGTCAATGCAGATGCGCGCTCGACCGGTGAGAGGCAGGCCATCCGCGAGGAGAATCGCCAGATGTCGTCACCAGTTTCGACGAAGCGGATGACGCCCATGCGGTCGCGCCGCACGGGCCGCGCAGTCGAGAATGAGCCCGGGCTGCGGCTGGTCGGCGCCGTTCGCCCGATCACGCTCGTCGATCAGATCGTCGAGGCGCTCGTCCGCGCCGCCGCGGAGGGTAAGATCCTGCCGGGCGAACGGCTGGTCGAGGTCGAGATATCCCGCCGATTCGCCGTCAGCCGCGTCCCCGTGCGGGAAGCGCTCAGGCTCCTGGAGAGTCAGGGCATCGTCTCGAACGCGCCCTACCGCGGCATGCGGCTGATGGAGGTCGACGCGCGGCATCTCCGGCAAATTCTCGTTGTACGCGCCAGCCTCGAGCGCGTCGCCGCGCGCGAGGCTGTTGCCGCGTACCGGCACGATCCCGGCGTGCTCGCCGCCATGGAGCAGGCCCTGCTCGCCATGAAGCGCGCGGTCGCCGAAGGCGACAGCTTTGCGCTCGCCGAGGCCGACACCGCCTTTCATCGCGCGCTCTGCCGGATCGGCGGCAACGAAGTGCTGTTGCAGGTGTGGGAGACGCTGGCCCGGCGGCTGACCATCATCGTCGGATTGTCGGCGCTGCAGAAGGATCTCAAGGACATCTACAAGGAACATGTCGATTTCCTCGCCGTGCTGAAACGCGCCAACCTCGGCGCCGTCGACAAGGCGGTCGACGAGCACATCGTCCAGCACACCGAGATGGTCGACTTCGAAGGATGGCTGGCGGCCCAGCAAACGCCGCGCTGAAGCTAAAGCAAGATCGGCCCGACGATCTCGGGTTCCCGCGGGAGACTTGGATCGGGGCCGTGCGTCCTTCGAGACGGCCGCTCCGCGGCCTCCTCAGGACGAGGCTTCATTGATAGCGACAATAGCGACCTCACCCTGAGGAG
>JBGPEQ010000347.1:0-5046 GCA_041482855.1 Dongiaceae bacterium
CCAATCGCGTCCGTGAGCTCTTCCGAAATCACGCCGCCAGGCCGCAGCAAGACCGGCATCGCTCCGGTCAGGTCAAGCACCGTCGATTCGATGCCGATCGGACAGCGGCCGCCGTCGAGGATCATCGCCACTTTCACGCCGAGCGAGCGGGCGACGTGTTCGGCTGTGGTCGGGCTGATCTTGCCCGATGCGTTGGCGCTTGGCGCGGCGATCGGGCGGCCGCAAGCGACGAGCAATGCATGAGCGACCGCGTGATGAGGAACGCGCACGGCCAGGCTATCAAGGCCAGCACTGGCGAGCAGGGAGACCGTGCAATCCGGGTGACGCGGCAGCACCAGGGTCAAAGCGCCCGGCCAGAACCGCTCAGCCAGGCGGTGCGCGCGCCCGTCGAAGGCTACCGCAGCGCGCGCGGCGTCGGCGTCGGGGAAATGCACGATCAGCGGATTGAAGCGCGGTCTTCCCTTGGCCTCGAAGATGCGGGCGACGGCGCGGTCGTTGGTGGCGTCGCCGCCCAGGCCGTAGACCGTCTCGGTGGGAAAGGCGACGAGTTCACCGGCGACGAGCAGGCGCGCTGCCTCGGCGATACTGTCCTCGTCAGCGGCGACCACATTCGGTGCCGACCTAGAATGCCTTTCGTCTGCCATCGCGGGCCGATAGCATGGCGGCCGATGGCAGGCAAACGACGCTATCCAAACCGCAAATAACAAAGGAGCCGCTCATAAAGAGTCGGCTCCCGTTGTTTTACCTCGGTGGCGCAGCCCATCCGCGGTCATGAGATCCGCGCCCGAGTCACCGCAAAGGAGTTGCGGCGGCTATATCAGTGATCGCCTAGACGACCACTGTGCGTGTGGAGGGCAGCGATTTCTGCACAACCTCACGAGCAAAAATCTAGACCTGAATCACGAGCGCTGCAACAGGAAACGACAAAAAATGCTGTGCTCATGCCGTGCGACCGCGCACCACAAAGTGCGGATTCTCGAATCCCGGCTTACCGTAGGTCAGTTCGACGCCATCGAGCATCGTGACCCGTCCGCCGGCCGCAACAACGACCGCGTGGCCGGCGGCAGTATCCCATTCCATGGTGCGGCCAAGCCGCGGATAGAGATCGGCGATGCCCTCCGCGACGAGGCAGAATTTCAGCGCGCTACCGGCCGTGCGATGACCGCCGACCCGCTCCGCCCCCAGAAACGCGTCCATTGCTTCGGCGTCTCCATGTGAGCGGCTCGACAGCACAATGACGCCATCTTCGGGCGGTTTGCGCGCGGCAATTGCTTGGGTCATGCCGTCGTGCCGCCGGCGCGCGATGCCTGGCACGATACCGCCATAGGTGGTGGCCAAGGCAGGAACATGAACCACACCGAGTAGCGGTCGGCCATCTTCGATCAGGGCGATGTTGACCGTGAACTCGCCGTTGCGGCTGATGAACTCCTTGGTGCCGTCGAGCGGATCGACCAGCCAGAAGCGATTGCTGGGATTGCCTGGCCCGTGCACCTCCGGGATGTGGCCGGCGGCGACCGCTTCCTCGGACACAACGGGTATGTCCGGCGTGAGCGCCTGAAGGGCTGGTACGATCACCGCTTCCGCCGCCTCATCGGCTGCCGTCACCGGCGAGGCGTCGGCCTTGGCGCGTTGCGCGATCGCGTTCTGATAGTATCCGAGAATGACCTTGCCGGCCCGTTCCGCGATCGCCTCGGCCGCGGCGAGCAGCGGCTCCCCGATCGGCGTCCGGCTCGGCTGCGTCATACGAGACACACGCGCTGCCCGATGTTGCACTGTCCCATAAGTGGTCTGCTCCCGAAATGTCCGTCCAAGTGTCACGGCCCGATGATAGGCGTTGGGGTTCCGCTCTCAAGCGGAATTTGTCGCCGCGATCTACGTGGGCAGCGCAGTAAGGCATTTGCATAGTCCAAGGCCGCACCCGTAGAATCAGCACTCACACGACCGATCGTCTCGCCGCTTCGAATATCTGGAAATGACAATCGAAACGTTCGCCTGGAGACGGGCCTTCATCCGACCGGGCCCCGTCGTTTTTGCGAGTCTGTTCGCGCTCGACTCCATGGCGCGCGCAAGCCTCTCGACGGTGATTCCGCTGCAGGCCTACGCCGTGCTCGGCAGCGAGCGCAATGTGAGCCTGCTGTTTTTCGCGGTCGGATGGGTGGGCGTGATCGCCACTCTGTTCATCCCTGTCCTCGTCCGGCGGTTCCGCCCACGCTGGGTCTATACGATGGCGGTAGTGCTCCTGATCGTCGCGCCCGCGCTGTTCGCGCTTTCCAATCTTGCTGGTCTGGTCGCCGGCATGTTCCTGCGGACCTACGGCGCGGCCTGTTTGCTCAATCTCCTCAACCTCTACATCATGGCGTACATCCGGAAGCGCGATCTATCGCGCTCCGAGCCATTGCGGGCGCTGTTCGCCGCCCTCGCCTGGTCGATCGGCCCCATGCTCGGTCCCTATCTGTTCGAGAACTTCTCGCCCAACCTCGCGTTCGGGCTCAGCGCGGCCTGCGCCGCCCTGCATCTCCTCTACTTCTGGTGGCTGCGGCTGGAGTATGGGCCGGCCCTTGGCCCGGATGAGCCGGTAAATACCAATCCGTTCCCCCATATCCGCCGCTTCCTCGCCCAGCCGCGCCTGGTGTTGGCGTGGCTGCTCAATTTCGGGCGCGAGGCCTGGTGGGTGGCGTTCTTCGTCTACACGCCCATCAAGATGAAGGAGATGCTGGGCGGCGGCATCGCCATCGGCAGCGTCACGCTGCCGGGCGGTTTCATCGGTGGGCTGGTCGTGTCCTGCGGCACCGGTCTGCTGTTCGCCTCGCCGCTCTTCGGCTGGATCGCCCGTCGCATCGGACTGCGCCGTCACATCATGGCGTGCTTCTTCCTCAATGCCCTGGCGACCACCGCCGCCATATTCGCGACGGCTTCGCCGGGATGGCTGGCGGCGACGCTGCTGACCGCCGCCATCGGCGCCGTCGGCCTCGATTCGGTGTGCATGGTGCCGTTCCTGCGCGCCGTCCGCACGCGTGAGCGGCCTGAGATGACGATGGTGTTCAGTCTCTACCGCGATTTCGCCGGGCTGGCTCCGATGGCGCTGTTCTCACTGCTGCTGACGTTCTTCGATCTGCCCGCGGTCTATGCGGCCGTCGCGATCGGATTGTTCGCCTGCGCGTGGCTCGCCCGCTGGGTACCGCGGAGCATGTAGGCCGAAGATGTCGAGCGACCGCGCCTCCGCCGTCAGGAAGACGATCGTCGCCAACGTCGGGTTTCTGCTCATGGTGATCATCTGGGGCGCCATGTTTCCGGCGCTCGAGCGCATTCTCCGGACCTGGGACGTGTTCTCCGCAACCGCGGGCCGTCATACGCTCGCGGTGATCGCCCTGCTCGCCGTGCTGTCGATTCGCGAACGCGCCATCCCCGTCCATCGCGGGCTACCGTGGGTCCGTTTGTTGCTGCTCGGCTTCTTCGGCATGAGCGTGACGTCGCTACTGACCACGCTCAGCGTGCATTTTTCGAGCGGCGTCTCGGCCGCCATCGCCTCCGCGACCAACCCGATCACCTCGACCATCACCGCCCGCTTGCTCTACCGTATGCCCTTGGTCCCGGGCATCGTCGTCGGTTCGGCGCTATCGACCGCCGGCGGTCTCATCTCGATTTTCGGCGGTGACAGCGGGGTGGTCGAATTCCGTGGCGGCGAATTGCTGCTCATCGGCGCCAATGTCTTGTGGACCTGGTACTCGATGATGGCGCAGCGCTGGTTGGCCGGCTATTCCCAGCTGCACATCTCCGGCCTGACGGCGTTGACGGGTCTGATCGGCCTCTATGCGGTCATCGCGGTGGTGGGTGCCACGGGAATGGCCGAGTTCCACATCGACCTCTCGCCCGAGCCGGTCTTGCTGCTGATATTTTCGGGCGCGGTCTCGGTCGCCGTCGGCAATTCGCTCTGGCATTTCGGGGTCAGTCGCGTCGGCGTGACGATCGCGGCGATGTACAACAACCTCATTCCGATCGTCGCCGTGATGATTTCGTTCTGGGCGGGCACGAAGCCGACGGTGGCGCAACTCGTCGGCGCGGCCGTGATCATCGCCGGTGTGCTCTATGCGCAGGCGATGGCGCTCCGCCGGCAGGCGGCTCAGGCCGCCGCGGTCGAGGCGTAGCCGGGATCGCGCCGCCGCAGGTAGGCGTCGACCAGTTCGATCAGCCGGCCGCGCCCGAAGCTGGGATCATGGCCGGCATGCACGACCCGCACCGGCAGCCCACGCAGCCGCCGCATGGTGCGGATGTAGTCCGCGATATCGGAATGATGCAGTTCGTCCAGGAGTGGCCCATCGTAGATGGCATCGCCGGAGAATAAAATGCCCGTCGCCGCTTCCCATAGCCCGATGCTGCCGGGCGAGTGTCCCGGGAGATGCAGGACCTCGAAGCGGCGATCGCCGGTATCGACGATGTCGTCTTCCTCGACAATGCGCGTCGGCCGCGCCGGCCGCACGCGATAGCTGCGCATGTCGTAGCCGGCATGGGGCAGGGCGGAGATCAGTTCGCCTTCGATCTCGTAGCCGGCAATCCGCAGCTTGCGGAGTTCGCCGGGATCGAAATCGTCGGCGATCAGGGTGTTGCGCGCACTCGGCTGCTGCAAGCCCTCGGCCTCCAACCGATGCACCAGACAATCGTCGAACTCATAGTGGCTGCCGACATGGTCGGCGTGGGTATGGGTGGCCACCGCGATGACTGCCTTGTCGATCAGACTCCGCGTCGCCTCCTTGAGGCTTGAAATGCCCATGCCCGTGTCGATCAGCAGATCGCGGTCGCGCCCGCGCACATGCCAGATGTTGCAGCGCATGAGCGGAATCACGTGCGGCTCCCACAGCAGTGTGATGTCGTCATCGATCCGACGGGTCTCGAACCAGCGGTCGGCGATCTCAACGGGCATGATGCGGGCCTCGATTGCAAAGGGGCGTCGCCGGAACGTATCCGACCGCAGGCCGCAATGCTATACAGCGTGATCGCCGCGAAGGGGGAGTGCGAAGGGCTGCCATGGGTTCCTGGCTGGTTGCTGCC
>JBGPEQ010000348.1:0-5043 GCA_041482855.1 Dongiaceae bacterium
CGAATCCCTCACGCAACGCCCGCCTCCTGCGTCCGCTCGAATCGCCGAAGCGCGATCTGCCCGGCGAGACGTCGGCCTCAACCGGCCACGGCCAATATCCGCGCGTGCGCATGCGGCGCAACCGGAGCGACGATTGGACGCGGCGGCTGGTGGCCGAGAACCGCCTCGCCATCGATGACCTTATCTGGCCGGTGTTCGTGCACGATGCCGACGGGCATGAGGACGTCCCGTCCATGCCGGGTGTCCAACGCCACTCGATTGCAGATCTGGTCGATGAGGTCGGAGTTGCCGCGGAACTCGGCATCCCCGCGGTCGCCCTCTTCCCGGTCGTGCCGGTCGCGCGCAAGAGCGAGATGGCCGAGGAGTCGTGCAATCCCGACAACTTGTGCAATCGCGCGGTGCGTGCCGTCAGACAGGCGGTGCCCGATATCGGCATCATCTGCGATGTTGCCCTCGATCCCTACACCAGTCACGGTCATGACGGTGTGCTGCGCGACGGCCGTATTCTCAATGATGAGACGGTGGCGATCCTCTGCAAGCAGGCCGTCGCGCAGGCTGCTTCCGGGGTCGACGTGGTGGCGCCGTCGGACATGATGGATGGGCGCGTCGGACGGCTGCGCGAGGCCCTCGATGCGGCCGGCCATGAGAACGTTCGCATTCTCGCCTATTCCGCCAAGTATGCGTCGGCGTTCTACGGGCCGTTCCGCGACGCCGTCGGTTCGAGGAGCGCGCTCGGCAAGGGCGACAAGCGAACCTACCAGATGGATCCCGCCAATAGCGACGAGGCTCTGCGGGAATGCGCGCTCGACATCGCCGAGGGCGCCGACATGATCATGGTGAAGCCGGGCATGCCCTATCTCGACGTGCTCTGGCGGGTGAAGGAGGCCTTCAGCATGCCGACCTTCGTCTACCAGGTCAGTGGCGAGTACGCGATGCTCAAGGCCGCCGCCGGAAATGGCTGGCTCGACGGCGAACGGGCGATGATGGAGAGCCTGCTGGCCTTCAAGCGCGCCGGCGCCGACGGCATCCTCACCTACGCCGCCATCGACGCGGCGAAGCGGCTCAAGTCCGGCTGACTCCTGCCCCGCTCCGCGTGGCCAACTTCGCTCGCATGTTCCGCGCGCCGGCATTGCTGTGCCTCCTGCTGCTGGCCGCTTGCGCGGGCGACAAGAGCGGCATCCGCGTCATCAATGCCAGCACGGCCGTCTACGAAGTGCCGTCGAAGCCGAGCGGAACCGCCGTCGCGCCGATCGCACAGCGCAACGGCCGCGGCTCGCTGATTCTCCATGGCGGCGGGACCTTTCGGCACGAGATCGCGGCCGACATCATCGCCCTCGCCGGCCCCGATCCGCGGCTTTGCCTGATCGATACGGCCGACAGCGGTCAGGGCCAGATCTACCGCTTCTTCGACGATTTTCGGGGCGTGCGCCTCTCCGTCCTCAACCTGCAGCCGGACGACACGGGGCGGCCCGATGTTGTGGCTGCGCTGCGCGACTGCACCGGCTTCTTCTTCGGCGGCGGCGATCCGCAGCGGCTGTCGGAGACGTTCCGGCCGCGCGGCCACGACACCCCGGCGCTCGCCGCGATCCGCGAGCGCTTCGAAACACACGGCGCCGTGGTTGCCGGCGCGAGCGCAGGGGCCATGGTGGTCGGACCCGTCACGCTGTGCGAATGCGGCGCCAAGAGCAGCGTGCTCGCGGTCACCCGTGGCGAACTGTTCAAGGCGACTGGGTTCGATCTGCTGAGCGCCCCGGTTCTCATCGACGCCCACTTCTTCGCGCGCGGCCTGCTCGGCCGCCACATGTTCGCCCTGGCCCGCGACCGCATCTCCGTGGGCGTCGGGATCGACGAGGATACGGCCGTCCTCGTTCCCGGCGACGGCGGACCCTGGGTCGTGCTCGCCGGCAAGTCGGTTGCCATCGTCCACATGCCGGACGATGCGCGCATGGACAGCTTGCATCAGTTCGGCATCAGCATTCTGTCACCCGGCGACCGCTTCGATCCGACGACGAGCGAAATTCGCGTTGCGTCGAAGCGCCAGCTAATCTCGCCTGACAGCATTCCCTTGGATTGGCCGGCGTCACCGGGAATCAAGTACACGTTCGCGACGACGGCGGATACGGCCGACTACAGTGCAGCCGGCCCGAAACGCATAGAGACCACCCTCAACCGTATTGTCAGCGTCGACCCGTTCTAGAAACCGTCAGGCGGTCGATGAAGCCGGCGATGCAGCGGTCGTGCCAGGGCACGGAGCTGCCGAAGCCGTGAAAGCCGACGTGACCGCCCCCCTTCGGCAGGAGGGGCGTGAGGCGCGGGTTGGATTTCCAGTCGAAGGAGAGATAGGCATTGGGCGGGATCCACGGATCGTTGCGCGCGTGAATGAGCAAAGTGGGGACGCGGATTTCGCCGAGAACGTTCTTCGCCGAGCAGCGTGCGTAGTAGTCGTCGGCGCTTGTGAAGTTGTTGCGCGGCGCCACCACGCGGTCGTCGAACTCGTAGACGCTGGAGATGGTGTCGAGGGCGGCGCGTTCAAGATCGCTGAGCTGGGAATCGGGGGCGGCGATTTCCTCTTTCATGCGCGCCAGCAGATGGTCGTGGTAGCGGCGGTTGCGGCGCTGCATGAGGCGCAGCTGAGTCGCCTTCAGGTCGATCGGCGCGGAGACGCTGACGGCGCCGAGGAGCGGCGCGCGGCGGCCCTGCTCGCCCAGATACTTCAGCAGCATGTTGCCGCCGAGGGAGAAGCCGACGATGACGATGCCGTTCGCGGCCAAGCGGCCGTCCATGCGGCCGACAACGGTGCGCAGATCCTCGGTGCGGCCGGCGTGATACTGCAGGCGGCAGCGCGGCCGCGAGGGGCCGGTGCCGCGCAGGTTGAGCCGCAGCACGGGATGACCATGCTCGAGCAGGTGGCGCGCGCTCGCCCGCATGTAGGTGCTGGTCTCGCAGCCCGTGAGGCCGTGGATGAGGACGACGAGCGGGCGCGGAGCCTCGGTCAAGCGCGGGCGGTTGAGGGTGCCCACCAACTCATCGCCGGAGCCGTCGAGCATGGGGAACTCGAGGCGCTCGGCCGGATACGGTTCGAGCGCGATGGCGGGCTTGCGTAGGTAGTTGCGGACGGTCTGGAGATCGCCGCCCCACCAGGGCGGGCGCGCCAGGAAACGCGGGTAGGCGCGGGTCGGATCTACGCCGTTGCCAAAAGCCAATCGCGCACCACCGCAATGGTGTTTTCCGCCACCAGCGCCGGAGCATGGCCGACGCCGGGGATGTCGACGACCTTGGCCGCCGGACCGTGGCGCTGCATTTCGGCGGCGGTGTCGGCCAGCAGCAGGTCGGACTCGGCGCCGTGCAGCACCAGCACGGGGCAGCGGATGGCGTCCCACACGGGCCAGAGATCGACGTCCTTGAGGCCGTTGGCGCGGAAGGCCTGGCCGATGGCGGGATCGTAGGCGAGGCCGAAGCCACCGCCTTCGAGCCGGCGATAGCCCTGGAGGGCGAGATGGCGCCAATCCTGATCGCTCATCGGTCCGAACGGCGCGTGCACCTGGCGCAGGTAGGCCTCCAATTCATCGAGCGAGGCGAAGTGCGGATCCTGGCCGACATACTCGGCGATGCGCTCAATCGCGACCTTCGGGATATAGGGGCCGATGTCGTTCAGGACAAGGCGGCGGATGGGGGTGTTCGGCTGGGCCGCCAGCTGCATGCCGATGAGGCCGCCCATGGAGGTGCCGAGCCAGTCGACCTCCATGGCGCCGATGCGGGCGAGGAGCGCGTTCATGTCGGCGAGGTACTGCGCGATGGTGTAGTCGGTGACCGGCAGCCAGTCGCTGCGGCCGCGGCCGGGGACGTCCGGGCAAATCACGCGCCAGCGTTCGGCGAGGGCGGCGGCGAGGCGGTCGAAGTCGCGGCTGTTGCGCGTGAGTCCGTGGACGCAGACCAAGGTGCGCGGCGCCGCGGGATCGCCCCACTCGGTGTAGGCGATGCGGTGGAAGCCGTGCGGCCCGAGGCCGAGGACGCTTTCGGTCTTCATGGACTTCATGGACAGGACCAGTGCGTCGTGATAGCCAACCCCTCACCCATACTGACATCATCGGCGACGGCGCGGAAGTGCGCCTGCGCGCATCGGCCCGAATATTCCCGTGAGCAGTCTCGATCATACGATCCCGGCGAGCGGTGCCGCCGCCCAGCACCGGCGCGGGCTGCTGCTCGTCGCCGGCGCCGCGATCGTCTGGAGCGCGGGCGGGCTGCTGGCGCGGATGATCGAGACCGATCCCTGGACCAAGCTGTTCTGGCGTTCGCTGTTCGCCTTCCTCTTCCTCCTGGCCTACGCCTGGTTCAAGAACCGCGGCCGCCTCGTCGCCACCTTCCGCGAGCTGGGCTGGCCGGGCGTGGCGCTCGGCCTCTGCTTCGCGACGGCGTCGACCGCCTTCATCATCGGCCTCAACTACACGACGGTCGCCAACATCATGTTCGTCCAGGCCGGCGCGCCCTTCATCGCGGGCCTGCTGGGCTGGCTGATCATGGGCGAACGGGTGAGGCTGCGCAGCTGGATCGCGATGGGCGCCGCGCTCGCCGGCATCGGCGTGATATCGCGCGGCTCGCTGGAGACCGGGAACCTGCTCGGCGATCTCCTGGCCATCACCTGCTCGCTCGCGTTCGCCGGCGCCATCGTGACGACGCGGCGGCACAAGCATTTGCGCATGGCGCCCGCGACCTGTCTGGCGACGCTGTTCACCGCTCTGTTTTCCTTGCCCTTCGCGCACCTCTCGGCGCCTGACACCTCCGATTTCTTCTATCTCGTGCTGTTCGGCGTTGGACAGATGGGGATCGGGCTGATCCTTTTCACCGGCGGCGTGCGGCTGGTTCCGGCGGCCGAGGCGGGGCTGATGTCGGTCCTCGAGGCCATCCTCTCGCCGCTGTGGGTGTGGATCGCGCTGCGGGAGACGCCGGACGATGACACGCTGATCGGCGGCGCCATCGTGCTGGGGGCGCTCGTCGTGCATACGCTGCTCGATTGGCGGGCCGAGCGGACGGTGGTGCCGACGC
>JBGPEQ010000349.1:0-5042 GCA_041482855.1 Dongiaceae bacterium
ACCCGGCATGGGTGTGCAGCTGGCTGCCATTGGTGGTGAGCGTGATCTCGTCGAGACCGGCACCGAGATGGCGCGACAGAGACCTGACCAGCCACATCAGGTTCTTGCGCACCAGCGGCTCGCCGCCGGTGAGCCGCAGCTTCTTCACGCCCTGGCGGACGAAGGCGGTGCACAGCCGGTCCAGCTCCTCGAGCGTCAGGATCTCCGCCTTGGGCAGGAACGTCATGTCCTCCGCCATGCAATAGACGCAGCGGAAGTCGCACCGGTCGGTGACTGAAACGCGCAAGTAGCTGATAGGACGGCCGAAAGGATCGATCATCGGACAAGGACACCGCTATGGTCGGTCGAATATAGCCCTTCCGCGCCGGAATTCCAGCCCGGTAGCAGGGCGTATGGCCGGCCGCAGCCGCTGCTGCGGAATGCCCTCGGCGGTCAGGTCGGGAAAGCTCAAGACCCGAAAGGACGGAAACACGCCGAACGCCGCCAGCCCGAACACGAGCCCGATCTCGATGACGCCGAGGAAGGCGACGATGTTCATGGAATTCCCGCTGGCTCGATCGTTGGCCGAGTAGCCGCTTTACCCCCGATGCCAAGTCTGATTATGTGCGGCCCCCAACGCGATTTCCGGGAGTTCGGTCCGCGTGACTCCGGCCACCAGCGAACCGATCGGCGATCGAATTCCGCGCGGCATCGCCTTTGCGCTCGGCGCCTTCACGATCTTCTCCTGCGCCGATGCCACCGTCAAATGGCTGAGCGCGACGCACTCGATCTTCCAGATCATCTTCATGTCGACCTTGTTCGCCTTCGTCCCCGTGACCGGATTGGTCATGCGCGAAGGCGGCATCAAGGCGCTGCGGCCGCGCCATCCCTGGCTCGTGGCGCTGCGCGCGCTGCTGCTCGCCATCGACATGGTCTTTGTTTTCTACGCCTTCTCGAAGCTGCCGCTCGCCGACGCCTACACCATGCTGTTCACGGCGCCGATGCTGGTGACCGCTCTTTCGGTTCCGCTTCTGGGCGAGCGTGTCGGCTGGCGGCGGTGGTCGGCCGTCGCCGTCGGCTTCGGCGGCGTCCTGATCGTGCTGCGGCCGGGCTTCGCCGAGATCAATCTCGGGCATATCGCGGCGCTCGCCTCGTCATCGTTCTTCGCGCTTTCGCTGATCGTCGCTCGCCGCATCGGCAACAGCGAAACCGGCAGCACCCTGCTCGTCTCCATGATGGTGGCGCTATTGGTCGTCAGCGGTCCCGTGCTGCCCACCGTCTACGTCGCTTCGCGCCCGTCCGATCTGGCCCTCTTGGCCGGCCTCGGACTGCTCATGGGTCTCGGCCATCTCGGATTGATTCAAGCGCTCCGCCTGGCGCCGTCGGCCGTCGTAGCGCCGTTCCACTACTCGCAGATCGTCTGGGCCGTGATCTTCGGCCTCCTGCTGTTCGACAATCGTCCGACCATTTGGGTGATCGCCGGCTCGACAGTCATCATCGCCAGCGGCCTCTACATCCTCTGGCGTGAGACCGTGCGGCGACGCCAGCCGGCCTGAGAGCGGGTCACGACGTCGGCTGGTGATTGGGGTAGAATACCTGCTGGCCTTCGATCTTGTAGTTGGCGATGGCCTGCTGCCCCTCCGGCGAGATCGCCCAATCCACGAAGGCCTGCCCGTCGGCAGCCTTCACATGCGGATATTTCGCCGGGTTCACCAGCATGATGCCGTACTGGTTGAACAGCCGCTTGTCGCCCTCGACCAGGATCTCCAGGTCGCCCCTGTTCTTGAAGGCGAGCCAGGTGCCGCGGTCGGCGAGCGCATAGGCGCCCATGCCGGCCGCCGTGTTGAGCGTCGGCCCCATGCCCGATCCGGTCTCGCGGTACCAGGTGCCGGAGGCGGCCTTCACGTCGACGCCGGCCTCTTTCCACAGCCGCAGCTCGGCCTTGTGGGTGCCGCTGTCATCGCCGCGCGAGGCGAACGGCGCGGCCGCGGCCGCGATCTTCGCCAGGGCCGCCGGAGCCTCGGCCATGCCCTTGATGCCCGCCGGATCGGCCTGCGGTCCCACGATGATGAAATCGTTGTACATGACCTCGAAGCGCTTCACCCCGAAGCCGTCGGCGACGAACTGCTCCTCCGACTTCTTGTCATGCACGAACAGCACGTCGGCATCGCCCTTCTTGGCGAGGTCGATGGCCTGGCCCGTACCCTTGGCGACAACGCGCACCTCGATGCCGGTCTTCTGCGTGAACAGCGGCAGCAGATAGTCGAACAGCCCGGAATCCTGGGTCGAGGTCGTCGACGCCACCACGATGAAGCGCTCGTCGGCGACCGTCGGCGCCGCCCACAGCCCGACGCCGAGAATCGCGGCGCCAAGCCCCGTCAGAAACATCCGTCTCAACATGACTTCTCTCCCTCTCGCGTGAATAGTCGGCGTTACCACAGCAATCGACCTTCGATGAAGGCGACCGCCTCCGGCGTCAAGGGCTTTGCAAAGAACTCCGCCGCCGGCCGCTGTTCGAGCAGACGGCCGCGATGCAGGAAGACGATCTCGTCGGCAAGCCGCCGCGCCTGGCCGAGGTCGTGAGTGGTCATGACAATCTTCGTGCCGCTCAGATCGATGGCGGCGATGACGTCCTCGATGGCGCGCGTCGCCGACGGGTCCAGATTGGCCGTCGGCTCGTCGAGAAAGAGCACCTCCGGCGCCGCCGCCCAGGCGCGGGCGAGCGCCAGGCGCTGCTGCTCGCCGATGGAGAGGGTGCGCGCCGGCCGATGTGCGAGATCGGCGAGGCCGGTGTCATCGAGCACTTCGCGAATCCGCGCGCGCCGCAGCACCCGCGGGATGCGCTTGAGCCGCAGGGCGTAGTCGATATTGGCGGTCGCCGACCGGCGCAGCATGACCGGGTGCTGGAACACCATGGCCTGGCGCCGGCCATTGCCGACCGCGCCCGGCCCGCGCCAGCGCACGGTGCCCGAAGTCGGCTGCAGCAGCCCGTGACAGAGGCGCAGCAGCAGGCTCTTGCCGGCCCCATTCGGCCCCAGAATGACGGTGCGCGGACCGCCGCCCAGGGTCAGGGTGATGCCGTCGATCAGCCGCTTGCCGACGGCCTCGAAGGCGAGGCTGTCAAGCTGCAGCGGCAAGATCGTTCCCGTGCTCATCGATGGCCGCGCGCGGCATCGCGCAGGACGAAGGCGGCGCCGTTGATGATCAGCGACAGCGTGATCAGGATGAGGCCGAGGCCGAGCGCCAGCGGCAGATCGCCCTTGCTGGTCTCGAGTGCAATGCTGGTCGTCATCACGCGCGTGACATGGTCGATGTTGCCGCCGACGATCATGACCGCGCCGACCTCGGCCGAGGCGCGGCCGAAGCCGGCGAGCACCGCAGTCACCAGGCTGAAGCGGCCGTCCCACAGCAGCGTCCAGATGGCGCCGCCCGGCGTGGCGCCCAGCGAACGCAGCTGCTCGCCATATTCGACCCACAGGTCCTCGACCACCTGCCGCGCGAGGGCGGCGACGATCGGCGCGATCAGCACGGTCTGGGCGACGATCATCGCCAGCGGCGTGAACAGCAGTCCGAGCACGCCGAACGGACCGCTGCGCGACAGCAGCAGATAGACGATCAGCCCGACGACCACCGGCGGCAGGCCCATTAGCGCGTTCAGCAGCACGGCGACCGCCCGCCGCCCCGGGAACCGGAACAGGGCGACCGCCGCCCCCAGCGGCAGGCCGATGAGACTGGCGATCGCCACCGCCGTCACGCTCACGCGCAATGACAGCAGCACGATCTCCAGCAGCCCGGGATCGCGTGTGGCGATCAATCCGAACGCGGCGGCAAAGGCTTGGGCGATGTCGGACATTCCAGGGGATGACGGACAGGATGTATGTCGGATTGCAACGCCCAACGCAGGTTTTGTCCAGGCCGGAGTCGCCGCCGCTTGTACTCCCGTCGGACGGGCCGCATATTTGCGTCATGGCGGACATGCTGCTGAAACCCGATCCGGAGGATGCGCGTCTCACGCGGCGCGTGCGCGGCCTCGACCAGGACGGCAAGTCGATCGACACGGCCGTCGTCGTCGAGCGGCCGCTCACCCTGTTCCTCAACGGGCAGGAAGTCGTGACCATGATGACGATCTCCGACTTCCCGGACTATCTGGCCGTCGGCTATCTCCTGAACCAGAACATGCTCCGGCCGGACGACGAGATCACCGGCATCGACTACGACGCCGAGCTGGAAGTGGTCGTCGTCCGCACCAAGCGCCAGACCGACTTCGAGGACAAGCTCAAAAAGAAGACGCTCACCTCCGGCTGCGCCCAGGGCACGGTGTTCGGCGACGTCATGGAGAAGTTCGACAGCATCCGGCTCGACCCCGACGCCGTGCTGAAGACCTCATGGCTCTACGCCCTGTCGAAACAGATCAATTTGACGCCGAGCCTCTATCTCGCCGCCGGCGCCATCCATGGCTGCGTGCTCTGCGCGGAGGACCGGCCGCTGATCTACATGGAGGATGTCGGCCGCCACAACGCCATCGACAAGATCGCCGGCTACATGCACCTGAAGGGCATCGGCCCGGAGGGCAAGATCTTCTACACCACGGGACGGCTCACCTCGGAGATGGTGATCAAGACCGTGCAGATGCACATTCCCATCCTGGTCTCGCGCTCCGGCTTCACGGCCTGGGGCGTCGAGCTCGCCCGCAAGGCCGATCTCACGCTCGTCGGCCGTGCCAAGGGCAAGCGTTTCGTGGCGCTCGCCGGCGAGCACCGCATCCGGTTCGACAGCGATCCCGCTGGGGTGGAGGAGGAGGGCGCGCGCCACCAGCGCAAGGGCAGCCTGGTCGAGGACGCGGTCTAGTACAGCGTTTCCTTGAAACGACCCATATCTGCTGGCATGAGCTTGTCGAAGGACGCACGGCGCTGATCCCGGCAACTGCTTGGAAACTCGGAATCGCTGTACTAGGCCGGCCGCCGCCGGTGCCAGTCGCGGATGGATCGCCGGTAGCCCTCCGGTATCGGCAAGCCGTCGATCTCGGGGAGGTCGAACAGACCGACGGCGCTATGCTCATGGCT
>JBGPEQ010000350.1:0-5033 GCA_041482855.1 Dongiaceae bacterium
CATGGGGTCGCCCCTACAAACATGCATCGTCGTGCGACAGGTCCGCGATCGCCGCAAACATGCGGCCCAAATCCTCCTCGCGGCTCAGCCGGTGATCGCCGTCCTTGATGAGCGTGATGGTCACGTCTTCGCTGGTGAGTCGCTCTGCCAATCGCACGCTCGTCTGCCAGGGCACGTCGGGATCGGCCATGCCGTGCAGCAGGCGGACGCCACAGCGGATATCGATCGCGTCTCGCAGCAGTAGATGGCGCCGGCCATCCTCGATCAGCGCGCGGCTGATCTCCATCGGCGCCTCCTGATATTGCGATGGTTGCCGGATGACTCCGTCGGCCAGCAGGCGCGCGCGCCTCTCCGCCGACATCTTCGCCCACATCAGGTCCTCCGTGAAATCGGGGGCGGCGGCGATGCCGATGAGGCCGGCGATACGGTCGGGCCGCGCCAGCGCCGCCAGCAGCATGATCCAGCCGCCCATGCTCGAGCCGACGAGGAGCTGCGGCCCGTCCGTGAGCCGGTCGATCGCGGCGAGCGCGTCCGCCGTCCAGCGTCCGATGGTGCCGTCACGGAAGGCGCCGCTCGATTGGCCGTGGCCGGAATAGTCGAAGCGCAGGAGCGCCTGGCCGCGCTCTTCCGCCCAGGCCGCCAGCGCCGTGCCCTTGGCGCCCGTCATGTCCGAGGCGAAGCCGGACAGGAAGACGATGCCGGGGCGCCTATCGCCGGCACGGGCGGCGCGCCGGCGATAGGCGATGCGCGCGCCGTCGGGCAGGGTCAACGTCTCATGCGGGAGGTCATTGGGGTTCATGATTTCCGCGGTCTCCAGCGATCCTTAACGCGTCGTTCAGCATTTTGCCGTAGTCCTTGCCATGACGCGCCGGCCCACGCAGGGTCGGCCGGATATAGATACGGACACACCCATGGACGACTCCGCTCCCAAATCGCAGAAGATCAAGCTTGGCATCGACCTGGAGATCGACGGCGGCCAGCGCATGCTCGGCAGCCTGTTCGTCAGCAACCAGCAGCGGCTGCCCGATCTCCTGAACGACGCCCAAGCCTTCCTGCCGTTCGAGACCCAGGACGGCATCATCAAGATCGTCCGCAAATCGACCATCCGCTGCGTCACCCCGCTCCATCAGGTCACGCTGCCGATGACCACGACCGATCCCTACGAGATCCTCGGCGTCGCCCCGTCGATCGCCGACGAGGAGCTGAAGAACGTCTACCACCGCCGGGTCCAGGAGACCCATCCGGACAAGCTCATCTCCATGGGTCTGCCGGCGGAATTCGTGCAGCTCGCCACTGACAAGGTCGCCCGCATCAACGACGCCTATGACCGCATCTGCCAGGAGCGGCAGGTGCGCGGCGACGTCACGCCGAAGTGGTATCACGGCGGCTGAGCCGCCGCGGTTAACGCGGCGTTAACTTAACTGAAAGTTTGCGAGTCCGGTCCATAGAATGGGCCGCAACCGAGATGGCGCGCCGGGGCGGCGCCATCGTCATGGTCAGGTGTCGGGGACGCAGCGATGAGTGGTTTCGGCGGCAACGAAAAGTTCGTGTTCAAGAAGAAGCTGCTGGTCGAGCTGGAGCTCGACACCGGCACGCTCATGAACGGCTATCTGTTCCTTGGCCAGACCCAGCGGCTTTCCGACCTCATGAACGACGATCGCACCTACCTGCCCTTCGAGGACATGGACGGCGCCATCACCATCTTCACCAAGGGAATGGCGCGGCGCGTCAAGCCGGTGGAGAAGGCGCAGGCCGCCACGACCGGCGACAGCGCCGATCCCTTTGCGATGCTGGGCGTTCCGAAGGATGCCACGGAGGTGCAGCTGCGCGAGGCCTATCACCGCAAGGTGCAGGAAACCCACCCGGACAAGCTCTCCAACCTCGGCCTGTCGCCCGACCTCGTCAAGTTCGCGCATGAGCGCATGGCCCGCATCAACGAGGCCTACAACAAGATCCGCATGGCCCGCCGCAAGGCTGCCGCCGCCCAGGGCGCCGCCGCCGGCAACGGCCACGCGCCGTCGTAGTCGGCGCCCGCCCGATTGGGCGCGCTCAACGGGCGCGCCTTGACAGGTTTCCGATTCCTTCTAGATTGCGGCGCTCCGCGTTGAACGCCTGACGAGAGAGCGGCATGGTCGCGATCACGCTGCCCGATGGAAGTGTGCGCCGTTTCGACGGCCCCGTGGCCGGCGCCGATATCGCCGCCGCCATCGGCCCCGGCTTGGCCAAGGCTGCGCTCGCCATCAAGGTCGACGGCACGCTGAAGGACCTGTCGCTGCCGGTCGAGCGCGACGCCCGGATCGAGATCGTCACCCGCACCCACCCGGCCGCCCTGGAGCTGCTGCGCCACGACTGCGCGCATGTGCTGGCCGAGGCGGTGCAGGAACTCTATCCGGGCACCCAGATCACTTTCGGTCCCGCGACCGACAACGGCTTCTACTACGACTTCGTGCGCAGCGAGCCGTTCTCGACCGACGACTTCGCGAAGATCGAGGCCAAGATGCGCGAGATCGTCGAGCGCGACGAGAAGATCACCCGCGAGGTGTGGTCGCGCGACGAGGCCGCTCGCTGGTTCGGCGAGCACGGCGAGAAATACAAGGCCGAGTGGGTGCACGAGATTCCGGACGGCGAGGAGATCACGATCTACCGCCAGGGGAGCTGGCTGGACATGTGCACCGGCCCGCACCTGCCCTCGACAGGCAAGGTCGGCAAGGCCTTCAAGCTGATGAAGATCTCCGGCGCCTATTGGCGCGGTGACGCCAAGAACGCGCAGTTGCAGCGGATCTACGGCACCTGCTGGCCGGACGAAAAACAGCTTGCGGCGTACTTGCATCAACTCGAAGAAGCTGAGAAGCGCGACCATCGCCGCATCGGCAAGGAGATGAACCTCTTCCATCAGCAGGAAGAGGCGGCCGGCATGGTGTTCTGGCACCCCAAGGGCTGGACGCTCTGGCGCACCCTCGAAAACTTCATTCGCGACCGCATCGCGGCGGCCGGCTATCAGGAGGTGCGCACTCCCCAACTGATCGACAAGTCGCTGTTCAAGGCTTCCGGCCACTGGGACATTTTTGGCGACAACATGTTCAAGGTGGTCGTCGACAAGGGCGAGCGCGAGTTCGGCATCAAGCCGATGAACTGCCCCGGCCATGTCCAGATCTTCCGCCAGGGCCTGAAGAGTTATCGCGACCTGCCCCTGCGGTTCTCCGAGTTCGGCTCCTGCCACCGCAACGAACCGTCGGGCGCGCTGCACGGGATCATGCGCGTGCGCGCCTTCACCCAGGATGACGGGCACATCTTCTGCACGGAAGAGCAGGTCACGCCGGAATCCGTCCGCTACTGCGAACTGCAGATGCGGGTCTTTCGCGACCTTGGGTTCGAGAATGTGATCGTGAAGCTCGCGCTTCGCCCGACGTCACGCGCCGGCACGGATGAAGTTTGGGATCGCGCTGAGGAAGGACTGCGGGTGGCGTTGCGAGCGGCTGGGCTGGCGTTCGAGGAGCTGCCGGGCGAGGGCGCCTTCTACGGGCCGAAGGTGGAGTTCCACCTCACCGATGCGATCGGCCGCACCTGGCAGTGCGGCACCCTGCAGCTCGATTTCGTGCTGCCGGAGCGGCTGGACGCCAGCTATGTCGGCGAGGACGGCCACCGCCACCGCCCGGTCATGCTGCACCGCGCCCTCCTCGGCTCGATGGAGCGGTTCGTGGGCGTGCTGATCGAGCACTATGCCGGCCACCTGCCGCTCTGGCTGGCGCCGCTGCAGGCCGTGGTCGCCACCATCACCTCCGATGCCGATGGCTTCGCCGGCCAGGTCCAGGCCGCCCTTTCCGCCGCCGGCCTGCGGGCCGAGGCCGACCTTCGCAACGAGAAGATCAACTACAAGGTGCGCGAGCACAGCCTGGCCAAGGTGCCGGTCATCCTGGTGGTCGGCAAGAAGGAGGCGGCGGAGGGCACGGTGGCGCTGCGCCGCCTGGGCGGCGAGAAGCAGGAAGTTCTTGCGCTCACCGAAGCGGTCAATAGACTGAAGGCCGAAGCGGCCGTTCCCGGTGCGTGAGTTCGCGGGGCGGTCGGTTTGCGCCGGGTGGGCCGGGATGGGCGGCCCGGATCCGGTGCGTTGTTCACAACCTCGAGGAGAACGTTCATAGCCAGGTTACCTTCTGATTCCGCGCCCGGCCGCGATGGCCCGCGCGTCAATGGCCAAATCAATGTGGCCACCGTCCGGCTCGTCAAGGAAGACGGCTCGATGTTCGGCGTCGCGCCAATCCGGGATGCGCTCAGGATGGCCGAGGAGGCCGGGCTCGATCTCGTGGAGATCTCGCCCAACGCCGATCCGCCGGTCTGCAAGATCCTCGATTTCGGCAAATGGAAATATCAGGAAGAGAAGAAGAAGAACGCCGCGCGCAAGAAGCAGCGCGTGATCGAGGTCAAGGAGATCAAGCTGCGGCCGGGCATCGACGCCCACGACTTCGAGATCAAGATGCGCGCGATGACGCGCTTCCTGGAGGAGGGCGACAAGGTCAAGGTCACCCTCCGCTTCCGCGGCCGCGAGATGGTGCACCAGGAGCTCGGCGTCAGGGTGCTCGACCGCGTCAAGGAAGAGATGGACGCCAAGGCCAAGGTCGAGCAATTCCCGCGCCTCGAAGGCCGCCAGATGGTCATGGTGCTGGCCCCGAAGTAGGGGCTGCGCCTGCAATCCGGGCATGGCGAATTCCGTCATCCAGCTCCCGAAGGGAAACCAGCCGGCTGCCGCACCGATAGCGCCGGCGCCTCCGACGCTGCCGGTCGAACCGCTGCAGCCGCTGTCGCCCGTCATCACGGTCGCCACGACGGCGGCGCCCGCGACCCACTGGCAACCGCCGATCCTTGGCAGCCTCGCCGCAATATTCGGCGTCGCCTCGCTGTTTACGGGTACGCTTGTGCTGGCGCCGCTGGCGCTCGTGCTGGCGCTGGCGGCGGGGATCTTTCGTCAGATCTCCTGGGCCGTCATCGGCGCCGCCGCGGCCACGGTGGCGCTGGCGACGTCGAAATACTTCTGGGCC